>JAFMCP010000115.1 GCA_017857705.1 Candidatus Nanopelagicales bacterium | reverse complement strand
AATCGTGCCACACCAAAGTGCGGGAGTCGCACCCACCCTGCCTCTGGACCACCCGCCCACAGACACAGTGCCCATCAGTCAGTGCCCATCAGTCAGTGCCCATCAGTCAGTGCCCATCAGTCAGTGCCCATCGGCTCGTACCGATAGACCTAATGACCCTCAATGCCGTCAATAACAATGAGCGCGGCAAATCGACCGATTCAGTAAAAAGTAGACTGGGCTTGTGATTGATCCCAATGTCTTGCGTGCGCACCCGGAACTCGTTCGCGAATCCCAGATTAAGCGTGGTGAGGACGAGAGCCTGGTAGACCAGTGGCTTGCGGCTGATATTGCAGCCCGCGAAGGACAACAGGCATTTGACCTTCTGCGCAATGAGCAGAAGATTCTCGGGAAAGAGATCGGTCCGCTGCAGGGTGCACTGAAGAAAAACCCGACACCAGAATTAACCGCGCAGGTTGATTCCCTAATGGCAACGGCGACTGATCTCGCCGCACGAGTAAAAATTGCCGATGAAAACGCGTCGAATCTCAATGAAAAAGTGCACGCGATCGCAGGATCCCTTTCCAATATTGTTGATTCTCGCTCACCCATTGGCGGTGAAGATAAATTTGAACTGATCGAGTTGGTGGGAACTCCCCGTGATTTCGCAGCAGAGGGATTTGAACCCAAGACTCACTTAGAAATTGGCGAGGCGATTAAAGCCATAGATGTTGATCGAGGCGCGAAGGTTTCTGGTTCACGCTTTTACTTCCTTACCGGGCAGGGTGCACTCTTGGAGTTCGCACTCCTGAATCTGGCCATGGCACAGGCCACCGCTAACGGATTCATCCCCATGATCACACCCGCTTTGGTGCTGCCTGCGGCCATGGAGGGAACAGGTTTCCTCGGGCAAGCAGAAGAAAACGTTTACCGGATTGAATCCGACGACATGTATTTGGTCGGCACCTCCGAAGTTCCACTTGCTGCGTATCACTCAGACGAAATCATCCCTGCCGCTGACCTGCCGCTGCGCTATGCAGGTTGGTCAACCTGTTTTCGCCGGGAAGCAGGTTCCTATGGCAAGGACACCACTGGAATTATTCGTGTTCACCAATTCGACAAAGTCGAAATGTTTGTTTACTGCGATCCCGCAGAGGCTGAAGCAGAACATGAACGGCTCTTGCAATGGGAGAAGGATTTCCTTGACGCACTCGAACTTCCTTACCGGGTAATTGATGTTGCATCCGGTGACCTTGGATCAAGTGCTGCCCGCAAGTTCGACATTGAAGCGTGGATCCCCACGCAGGGCACGTACCGCGAAGTGACATCAACGTCAAATACAACCGAGTATCAAGCCCGCCGATTGAAAATTCGGATGCGCGATTCAGAAGGAACAAAGCCACTGGCAACCTTGAATGGCACTTTGTGCGCAATGCCGCGCATCATTGTTGCGATTTTAGAAAACCACCAACAAGCCGACGGAACCGTGACCGTGCCCAAAGCACTGCAACCCTTCCTCGGAGGAAAGAAAGTACTCTCGTGACACAAACACATGCGCCCGGACAGGTCCCCCTTCATATCGCAGGTGAAACACTGCCAATTGATTGGCGACCCGAGCTCATCGCGCTCGACATTGACGACACCCTCGTGCAACACATGGGGAGCCTTCCTGGGGAGGCGGTTGATGCAATCGAGCGGATCACCGAAGCCGGGATACAAGTAACTCTTGCAACGGGGCGATCAGTGAGTACCACTTTTCCTATAGCTCGGGCAGCTGGGATTGAGGACTTGATTGTCTGCAGTAATGGCGGCATATTGGCCATGGTCGAGACCCGCAAGATCATGGAAGCAATCACATTTGACGCTTCAGAAATAATTGAGCAAATCACTGTTCTCGTTCCCGACGCGGTCTTCGCTGTTGAAAACACTGATGGCAACTTTTTTACAACTGATTTATTTGATACCGGTGCTCTGGGGATCAATATTCGAGAAGTCAAACTTGCCGACCTCACCGAAGAACATGTCGTCCGATTGGTGGTTCGAAGCGAAACCGCCACCGCCCAAACGTACAGTGAAGTCGCCAAGGGTCTTGGCTTTCACTCGGTTGTCTTTGGGATCGACCGCATATCTTGGATGGATATTGCCCCCCAGGGAGTCAACAAAGCGAACATGCTCAAAGAGGTGTGCGCTAGGCGGAAGATCGATCCCAGAAAAACAATTGCAATCGGCGATTCATGGAATGACATTGAAATGATGGACTGGGCTGAACTCAGCGTGGCCATGGGAAGTGCCGTACCAAAAGTCGCGGCTCATGCTGATCTCATCACATCACCGGAACCGGGAATCGGTGTTGCTCAGATTCTTAATGCAATCGAGCTGTAAGCACCGCAACACGCAACTCGAGAAAGCGCCTGCAAATTGAATTAATCGATTGTTTGCATGATGTCTGGCATTGCCTCATGCAATGCGACTCGCCAATCGCGCATAGGCGCCATTCCCACAGACGCCCAAGCCTGGTGACCCAAAACCGAGTACGCGGGTCGCGGGGCAAGTTGAACGTAACTGGAAGAATCAGTGGGAAGAATTCGCTCGGGATCTTCCCCGATCTCGGACATGATTGCGCGAGCAAATTCAAACCAAGAAGTGACACCACTATTTGTGCCGTGGAAAATCCCCGAACCAGAATAAGTATCAAGCAAGGTGACGATCTGGTCGGCTAGGTCTGATGCTGAAGTTGGTTGACCAATCTGGTCAGTGACCACACTCAAGGTTTCGCGATCCTTTTGCGCCTTCACAATTGTTTTAACAAAATTGTGTCCAAGCGGGCTATACAACCAAGCGGTGCGAACGATTAAGTGATTATCAGGCAAGAGTTCACGCACGAAATTTTCACCGGCTAGTTTTGTGCGACCATAGGCAGTAACTGGGCCCGGTTGTGCATCCTCTTGGTATGGCTCAGACGCTTCTCCTGAGAACACGTAGTCTGTTGAGATCTGCACCAGGCGTGTCCCCGACCTAGCGCAATAAGTAGCCAGAATTGCCGGCCCTTCTGCATTGACGGTAAATGCCGAACTTTCTTTCTCTTCCGCAGCGTCAACCGCGGTCCAAGCAGCACAGTTAATAACAAGATCCGGTGCGATACTGGCAAACGTTGACGCGATTGACAATTCAGAAGTGATGTCAAGGTCAGGTAAATCACCGACAAAGAGTTCATCCTTAGGGCGATCAAAGTAGCGAGCGGCTAACTCGGTGCCGAGTTGTCCGTTGCTGCCGGTGATCAAGATCTTCATGGCGTTTACTTAATCGCTGCCTTGGCTTGCAGTGGCCGCCACCATGCTTCATTTGCCGCATACCACGCAACCGTTTCGGCTAGACCGTCCTCGAATTTGTGCTGTGGTTCATAACCCATTGCCCGCAACTTAGAGTCGTCAACGGAATAGCGTCGATCGTGGCCCTTGCGGTCCTCAACCGGGGTAACCATTGACCAATCAACATCCATGGCCTGCAGGACTCTTTCAGTGAGTTCCTTGTTGCTCAGTTCCAATCCGCCACCAATGTTGTAGGACTCGCCTGGCGCACCTTTAGAAATGACAAGTGCGATTCCCCTGCAGTGGTCGTCAACGTGAAGCCAATCACGAACATTGAGTCCGTCGCCGTAGAGAGGGACTTTTTTGCCGTCAATCAGATTGGTAACAAAAAGTGGGATCACTTTTTCAGGGAATTGATAGGGGCCGTAATTATTTGAGCAACGAGTGCTACTCACATTGAGCCCGTAAGTCACGTGGTAGGCGCGCACCAACATTTCAGCAGCAGCTTTTGCGGCTGAGTATGGCGAGTTGGGCTCAAGTGGTTCAGCTTCCGTCCACGAACCCTCATCAATTGAACCGTAAACCTCGTCGGTGCCGATATGCACAACCCGTGGAATGCTGTTGCGAAGACAGGCGTCAAGAACGGTCTGCGTCCCAACAACGTTGGTAACAATGAAGTCCTGTGGTCCGTGAATGGAACGGTCGACGTGGGTTTCCGCGGCGAAGTTGACAACGACGTCGTGGCCCGGCAACACCTGGTCGAGTAAATCACCATCGCAAATATCACCCTGAACAAATGAGTAGCGGGGGTCGGTGGAAACGCTAGCGAGGTTTTCCAAGTTACCGGCGTAGGTCAACTTGTCGTAGACGGTCACGCCGTCGACTTCACCGAGCCACGGGTAGGAACCAGCAAGTAGTTCACGCACAAAGTGACTACCAATAAAACCAGCAGCGCCGGTTACCAGAATTTTCATTCCGTTCCCTTCAA
>JAFMCP010000024.1 GCA_017857705.1 Candidatus Nanopelagicales bacterium | reverse complement strand
GGGGAAACATCTTGTTCAATTAGGCAAGGGTTGCAACGAGAATTGATTTGATCGTATGCATCCGGTTCTCTGCCTGATCAAATGAGATGTTTGCGGGGGATTCGAATACTTCATGCGTTATCTCTATTCCACCTTGGAGATTGAAATCCTGGGAAATTTGCGCGCCCAACACGGTATTGGTGTCGTGGTAGGCCGGTAGACAGTGCATTGCTTTAGCGTTGCTTCCGGCAAGGTCGAGCACCGCTTGATTCACCTGGTAGGGCTTGAGTAGTTCAATGCGCTCTTGCCACACTTCCTTGGGCTCACCCATCGACACCCAAACATCGGTGTGGACGAACTCTGCGCCGCTCACTCCTTCAGCGATGTCTTCGGTGAGCGTGATTTTCGCGCCACTTTCTTGCGCGCAGGTATGTGCTTGATCAATAACGGTTTGCTCCGGCCATAGCGCTTTTGGCGCAACGATTCTGGTGTCTGAGCCCATGATTGCGCCCATGATCAATAGTGAGTTACCCATATTGCTGCGTGCGTCACCGAGATAGCAGTAAGAAGGTGCGTCATGGGGATTGACCTGGTGCTCGCGCATGGTGAGAAAGTCGGCCAGCATTTGGGTTGGGTGCCATTGATCGGTTAACCCGTTGTACACCGGCACTGACGAGTACTGGGCAAGTTCCGCCACCACAGCCTGCTCGCTACCCCGGTATTCAATTGCATCGAAAATACGACTCAGGACGCGAGCTGTGTCAGCCGGGGATTCCTTATGACCCACTTGACTTGATGCCCCGTCAAGGAAGGTGATGTTCCCACCCTGATCAGTCATAGCGACACTGAACGAAATGCGCGTGCGCGTTGAAGTTTTTTCAAAGATGGCAGCTAGGTTTTTGCGGCGGAGTAGTTCCGGCTCGCGGCCACCCCTTCGCAGCTGCTTGAGGTGGGCCGCTAAATCAAGCAATGAATTGAGTTCATCGGCTGTGAAATCAAGTTCACATAAAAAGTCCCGCCCCGTGAGGCCAAGTGAACGGACGTGATCAGCCGTGAGTTCCTCATTCATTGAACAAGTCTAGGAGCAGGTCCTAACTTGCTGAAAAATGGTAGATCCCCAAAGCCTCATTTGAAATTGCCTCGTTAACCAATTCCTTTGCCGCAGCGATCCCAGTACCCGGAACACTCTTGAGATGTGATCCCTTGGGCTGATCGATTGTGCGGTAAATGGTTTCGCGTTCATCTTCACTGAGACCGCCCCATACGCCGTAGGGTTCACGCGCCCGGATTGCATAGTCCGCACATTCCAACCGGACAGGACACGATGCGCACACCCGCTTGGCTGACTGGTCGCGACGTGCGCGCGAGGAACCGCGTTCATTTTGTGGGTGGAAGAACAGCAGCGGATCAACAGTGCGGCAACGGCCTAGTTCTTGCCAGTGCCACTTTGAATCTAACGGTACTTGGGCTAGCGGTTGCTGTGGCATATGTCTTCAATCCCTTTCTAGTGACGTTCTCTGTAACTCAAATATAGGTCGGTTCACAGAGCGATCTAGGCAGGACTTTGGTCACCTATTCTGCTATTTGGTCCTGACTCTCTGGTTCATTAGCCTTTGCAATTTCCTTGCGGACCGCTTCCATGTCCACGTCGCGGATAGCAGCGATCAAATTATCCAAACCTTCTTTGGGGAGTGCACCGGCTTGCGAATAAAGGACAATGCCGTCGCGGATGGCGATGAGAGTTGGGATCGAGGAAATTTCAAAACTTCCGGCTAGCCCTCGTTCGGCCTCAGTGTCAACCTTGGCGAAAACAATGTCAGCATTGGTTTCTGACGCATTTTCGTATACGGGTGCAAAATTCCGACAGGGTCCACACCACTCAGCCCAAAAATCAACTAAGACAATGGGGTTTCCTTTGATGGTCTCGGCGAAACTGGATTCTGTTAAATTAACGGTAGCCATGTATATACCCTAGGGGGTATATGAAAATAATGCAAATTCGAGATCTGTGGTCGGCTCGTGAATCAAGAAAGTAGGATTTGTCCATGAGTACACCACTTGCAACCCCCCTCGCGGCTCCCGAATTAGAAGAACTCGGCAGTGTATTGACCGAAGAGCGAACCTCGAATTTCGATGACGGCGACCACGAGAAATTCGCGCACTATGTCGAGAAAAACAAGATCGTTGAGAGCGCGGTTACGGGCGCACCCGTGAAGGCGCTGTGTGGCAAGAAATGGACACCCAATCGTGATCCGTCCAAGTTCCCCATTTGTCCCGATTGTGAAAAAATCCATAAGTCTTTGCCCAAGGGCGGCGAATAAAAGGACAATCAGAGGGGCTACTAGAACCTACGGGCAAACAGGTGAGAGACTTTGCCCGCGCAAGCCAGCGCGCCTTTTAACAACTGACTATTTTTTGATGGGATTGAAATTAAATGCAGAGAAAATCTATTCGTTTTGCGAGTGTTGCATCTTTAGCGGTAGCGGGTCTTTTGCTTTCCGCCTGTTCATCAAGTGACGACACAGCCACGGAGACAGCTGCCACGGAAACTTCCATGGAAGAAAGTGCTGCCGAAAGTGCGGCAACCGACGAGTGTGCTTTCGAAAATCTCACCACAATCAGCCCAGGAATGTTGACAATTGGTACCGATACGCCTGCCTACCCTCCATACTTCGTAGATGACGATCCCACGAACGGTGAAGGCTTTGAATCTGCAGTTGCTTACGCGGTAGCCTCCCAATTGGGGTTCGCACCTACCGACGTCAAATGGGAAGTTGTTCCTTTTAACACCTCATATGCACCAGGTGACAAGAATTTTGACTTCGACATCAATCAAATCTCAATCACCCCAGAACGCTCTGAGGTCGTTGATTTCTCTGATGGTTACTACACGGTGAACCAGGCCGTCGTTGCATTTAACGACTCGGCGATTGCCGGGGCAACAACCATTGCCGAACTCAAGGAAGCCAAGCTTGGCGCACAGGTGGGAACCACCAGCCTTGACTTCGTGACCGAAGTGGTTCAACCAACCAATGAGCCCTATGTTTTCAATGACACGAATGACGCAAAGAGCGCATTGCAAAATGGACAAATTGATGGAATCGTCGTTGACCTCCCAACTGCCTACTACGTAACCGCTGCCGAGTTTGACGACAGCAAAATCGTCGGACAATTTCAGGCAACTGCTGAAGGTGAAGAATTTGGTCTGCTTCTCCAGAAGGGCAATCCCCTTGTGACCTGTGTCAACCAAGCGCTGACAACTTTGAAGGACTCGGGTGAATTGCAAGAGATTCAAGATGCATGGTTGGCAGGAACTACTGCCCCGTACTTCACGGAATAAAGAGACTAGTCGCTCAAACCACAGCGATTAATTAATTACGAATAACACGTGAACACTCCCGTTCCTGGCGCAGACACGGTCTTTGTTGACCCTCTGCGTCAGGAACGTTTGCGTAAGAAGGCTCGCCGTGATGCACTCATTGGAATCGCGAGCTTGCTTGGCTTCGTTGTTGTCATAGTTTTATTGGTCGGCCGAAGTTCAGGTTGGGAAGCCGTTCAAAAAACTTTTTTTGATGGCGACCAGTTTGTTGAGTCATTCCCGGGGCTCTTGCAGGCCTTCTGGCTCAACGTTCGTATCTTCCTCATTGCTGAACCGCTGATTTTGATCATTGGATTGCTCGTTGCGCTCGCGCGAACCATCAAGTCACCAATTTTCTTACCGATCCGGGTAGTGGCCACACTTTATGTTGACATTTTTCGTGGGGTCCCGACAATTTTGATCATTTTCCTTTTGGGATTCGGCATGCCAGCCTTGCAACTCCCTGGCGTACCCAGTGATGCAATTTTCTGGGGGACAGCCGCACTCGTGCTTTCTTATGGTGCCTACGTAGCTGAAGTATTTCGGGCAGGAATCGGATCGGTTCATTCAAGTCAAACCATGGCTGCTCGCTCACTTGGACTTTCTTCATTTCAGACGAATCGTTTCGTTGTGTTACCGCAGGCAGTTCGAAATGTAACCCCACCACTCCTAAATGACTTTATTTCACTCCAAAAGGACACGGCACTTGTTGCGGTGTTAGGACCAATTGAAGTTTTGCGCCGAGCCCAAATTGATACCTCCTCTAATTTCAATTACACGCCTTATGTGGGTGCCGCTCTAATCTTTATTGCGCTGACCATTCCCATGACACGCTTTGCTGACTGGATGGCCGTTCGTTCGGCTCGAAAGAGGCAGGCAGGGGGCGTTGCATGAGTCCAGAGTCATTCATCAAAGTTGACCAAGTCTGGAAATCTTTCGATACTCATCCGGTTTTACGGGGAATTAATCTCAGCGTTGCAGCGCATTCAGCCACGGTCCTCATCGGTGCATCAGGATCAGGAAAGTCGACCCTGCTTCGGTGCATGAACGCTTTAGAGACGGTTGACGCTGGAAATATTGTGGTCAATTCCGAACTGGACGTGACAGCATTTAACGCTGATCTTGATGCTATTAGGCGTCGGATTGGCATTGTCTTTCAGTCCTACAATCTCTTTCCACACATGAAGGTGTTAGAAAACATCACTCTTGGTCCAACTCGTGTACTCAAAAAATCCAAGAAGGAATCGGTTGAGGCTGCGATGCAGCTACTTACTCGATTTGGACTCGAAGACAAAGCACATGATTACCCCGATCGATTGTCAGGTGGTCAGTCTCAGCGGGTGGCAATCGTTCGAGCACTCGCGATGGAACCAGAAATAATGTTGTTCGACGAGATCACTTCAGCCCTTGACCCAATGCTTGTTGGAGAAGTTCTTGACACAGTTCGCGAGTTGCGCGAGGGAGGGTTGACAATAGTGATGGCAACCCACGAAATGTCTTTTGCCAAGGAGATCGCAGACCAAGTGTGTTTCCTGCGAGATGGGATCGTGTGGGAGTCGGGTACGGCAGAGCAGGTATTTGAGTCACCAAAGAGGGCTGAAACGCAGAATTTTCTTCAGCGAGTGAACTAATCGGACATTGACGGCATGGCACGCCGTGTTTTTATCCGTTTGGCAATAATGTATAGCCGTTTGCTGCAGGGCCTAAATGAGGCACAAATATGGAGGTAATAAATGTCATCCCAACTTGAAATGGAAGCCGACGAAAATATGTTGGTCGCCCTAGGTCGTAGCTGGGGAGTACTTCTCCTTGGTGGAATTGTTTCCCTCGCCGTCGGCGTAATCGCACTGGTGTGGCCTGGGGTGACAATTATCGTCGTCGCAGTTTTGTTTGCAATTTATCTGATCATCTCCGGCATCTTTGAAATTATTCGTTCATTTGCACACGGGATGACGGGTGGCACTCGTGTCCTCCTACTAATTACGGGTGTGCTTTCGATCATCTTAGGTATTTTTGCAATTAGAAGTGCAATCAATGCTGCTGAGCTCCTGGCAATCTTTATCGGTATCGCATTCCTCTTCCGTGGATTCGCAAGTCTGTTCATGGGATTTGATTCCAAGGAAGGCCGCGGTTGGAATATCTTCTTCGGACTAATCATGCTGATCGGTGGCATCGTAATTTTGACGCAGCCACTGATCTCCCTTGCCACTCTTGCATTGGTCGTTGGTATCTGGTTGATAATCATTGGTATCTACGAAATCATCGCAGCGTTCATGTTGCGTAGCAGCCTTAAGAAGCTCGTCTAGCACTTTAAAGTTATTTAATTTGAATAATCGTTGAATCCAGATTCACCCTATTTTCACAACAAAGTGCCCCTCACTATTGAGGGGCACTTTGTTTTTGTCTCATCCAGTGGTTAAGTGGGCATGTGACCAAGGAAACCTCGCAAACGCTTGATCGCGGTTTAAGTGTGCTTGAAGTATTAGCCGAACATCCGGAGGGTTTGAGTGTTACTGAACTCAGCCACAAATTGGACGTCGGTCGAACTGTCGTTTACCGACTCGTGGTCACACTAGAAGCTCATTCGCTTTTACGTAGATCCTCCGATGGAAAATGCCGACTTGGTCTGGGCTTGCTGGCGTTAGCCCGCGTTATCCAGCCACTCGTGCGTGAGGCGTCTGGACCGGCATTGCGGATGTTGGCGGAGGCGCTCGGTTGTACCGCGTACTTGATGATTGCTGATTCAAATGACGGGCTAGTCGCCTTGGTTTCCGAACCCAATCGAAGTGACATGCATGTTTCAATGCGAATAGGCACCCGTTCACCACTTGAGGGGAGCGCCGGAGGTCGAGCAATTCTGGCCGCCCGGACGGCCGCGGGTAGGCAACTTGATCCGCCGTGGGTTCTCGCCAATCTTGAGGGCGGTACACACGGAATAGCAGTCCCGTTGACAGGAATTGCTGGCCTCGAGGCCAGCGTGGGAATAATTTCCTCACGGGAATACCCTGAGGTTGAATTCGGTGCCCGAATTGCACGGACCGCCCAAGAAATTTCCCGATTATTAATGTAATTCACCGTGCAGACACGCCAGGTGAGCGGCGAGGTTGATCAAATCTGGGCAGTAACGCACAATGGGGTGGTGCCTTCCCCGAGTTCACGCCCATTCATTCGCGCAGTAGCTATCACTTTCGCCTTGCTGCTTGGCCTAAGCTTCACGCCATCTGCATCCGCAGATTCACCCCAGAGTCGGATCCTAAGCGGCTGGATTCCTTACTGGATGTCGAGTCAGGGTAAGCCGCAGGGAATTAATACGGCCACGGCCAATAGTGATCTCTTCGTAGACGTCTCGCCATTTTGGTATTCGGCAACCAAGGGTGGTCCCAATGGCGTGAAAATTGGATTCAATTCAAACTTTGGCAATGCGGTGGCTAACTCCGCTTGGGCACTAGGCCAGTTAAGAGCCGCTGGGATTCCTGTGATTCCTGCGATCGCTGACGCCTCAGGAAAAAATACAATGGCGAATCTACTCGCAGATCCAGCAAGGCGAAGTGCGCACGTGACTGAAATAGTCAACATTGTTATGTCAAATAACTATGACGGAATCGATTTGGATTACGAAACTTTTGCTTTCTCCGACGGTAGCGCGAGCTGGGATAAAACCCAGCCCAATTGGACAGCTTTCGTTACCGAACTGGGAACAGCACTAAAAGCGCAAGGGAAACAGCTGGTGGTCACGATTCCTCCTCCGTGTTCCATGAGTTCAAATTGCAGTGCTCGCACCGGGTATTACGTCTACAACATGATTGGAATTGCACCATTTGTTGATCGAATACGAATCATGGCCTATGACTACTCCTTGTCAGGCCCACTTGCACCGTATAACTGGGTGCGGGCGATTGTTGCATATTCAGCATCAGTGGTTGATCCGGCAAAAATCCAAATCGGAGTTCCGACCTATGGCCGTTTCTGGACAGAAAGAAAGTCAAATGGATCTTTTAACCTTAAGGGCGAGTGCCCCAGTAGTTCCAGTAGTGGGGCTGAGAAAGCCGCTTACAACTCATTGACCGCTCGCGGCTCAATGACCGATGCCGACATCCCCGCATTCATCGCCAAACAAGGAGGCGTGTCCACGTGGGATGACACCAGCAAAGAAAATACTTTCCCATATAACAAGCGCCTTGACTGGACTGATTCCAGCGGAACTTCGCAAACTTGCACGGCTTCCAAGATCTTAAGATTCGGTGGACCGGAAGGTGTTCTGGCTCGAACCCAACTTGTTGGTGAATTCGGTATAAATGCCGCCGCCTACTGGACAATCGGTGGTGACAATCCCGCGCAGTGGCCTTTGATCCGCAGTTATGCACAATCGCTAGCACCGGCAGTTCCGTCAGTCAGCGTTGCCGCTCCATCAGCCGTCGTATTTGGTCAAGAAAGTGCACTAACGACCTCAGCTACCTACAACGGTGCACCGATTGTCAATGCCACAGCCGTATTACAAAGATCAGATACGGGCACTTGGGTTGACGTTGCGTCCGGTGTAACTGGACCAGACGGCGCGGTGGGCATTGCCTTCACCTCCCAGACGAGTGCGACTCACCGGATTGTTGTGAGAGCCACTGAATCAACTCCAGAAGTCATTTCGGAGGATTTCCCAATAACGGTTACCTCGACGGTCTCTGCACGGTCAAAGAAAAAGAGTGTCCCTCGAGGTAACACCATCAAGGTTCCCACCGTCGTGAGACCTGCTGTTCCCCAGCAAAAAGTGGTTCTGCAGGTTCAACGTGGCGCTCAATGGAAGAAAATCACTGCAACTACAACTAAAGCCAATGGTCGAGTTGTCATCAAGAAAAAGGCCAAACTGCCCAAGGGCAAGTACACCTTTCGAGTGTTGGCGAAAGCAAAATCGGGAATTGGCGCCGGTGTATCGGGCACTTTCACGATTAGAATCAAATAATTGTAGGAAAAATGATTACGTGACGGGAAGGTCAAACCAGCGTAACTGATCAAAGTCTGAGCTGAATCCGCTGACGCCGGACAAAAGTTCCGGCTCGGGAAGTGAATGCAACAACGTATGGGCGTTTTCCAAGTAGTCGGTAAGAGCGCTTTCAGGTGCGACATCGTGGTGGATCGGATAGGTCAATTCACCAGCCTCGTTGTAGGTCAACATTGACAGTCGAAGGGGTGGTTCTACGGCACCATCGCGATGATGCCACCGGCCAGAGTGCGCATCAAATCGGTATTGGGGGAGTAAGGCCCAGCCATGATCGGCAATCAGACGCACCGCTTTCACGATGTACTCAAAGACGGCGTCAGAGATGAAATAGTTGAAGTTAACCCGAACCCATCCAGGCTTAATACCCTCACATCCCTGACTAATTTCGCGTTCGTATTCGTGCGAAGTATCGAGATCAATCCCCAAGAGTCGGTGCCCGTATGGACCGGCGCAACTACAGCCTCCGCGGGACTGGATTCCAAAGAGATCGTTGAGAACCGCGACGACAAAGTTGTGGTGCAGGTATTTCCCATTTGGGTGCTTAATAACAAAGGAAACAATGCTCAGGCGATCGGCGTCAAGGTTGCCCAATATTTGAATATTTGGGTGCGGTGCCCAACTCTGGATGGCTCGACGTACGAGGTCGTTTTCATGTGCCCGTATCACGTCCACACCGACAGCCTCTTTTAGCTGGAATACAAGGCCAGCGCGGATTGATTCAATAATTGCGGGGGTGCCACCTTCCTCGCGGTGCTCAACATCTTCGAGGTACATATGCTCCATTTGATTTACGTAGGCAACCGTTCCGCCCCCGACACTTTCTGGCACCGTGTTGCGCAGAAGTTCCTTGCGAACAATTAAAACACCGGGAGTTCCTGGGCCGCCAATGAATTTGTGGGGGGATAAAAAGATTGCATCTTTATAGGCGGAAGGGTGGGAGTCACAACGTGGATTCATCTCGATGTCGACGTATGGTGCGGCAGCAGCGTAATCCCAAAAAGCCAAGGCACCGTATTTGTGTACGAGTTGAGTGACTGCGTGGGTGTCAGTGATGATCCCGGTGACATTGCTTGCCGCACTAAATGAAGCAATTCGCAGTGGTCGATTGTGATAGGCAATGAGTTCAGCCTCAAGTTGAGCGGTGTCGATCTGTCCGTTTGCATCTTCATGGATGGTGACCACGTCAGCGATTGATTCACGCCAAGGAAGTTCATTGCTGTGGTGTTCAAATGGTCCGATGAAAACGACGGGCCGTTCCTCTGCAGGAATGTGTTGAGAGAGGTGATACTTCGCATCGAGGTCTGCAGGAAGGCGCAGATTCATAATTCCAATAAGTTTATTGATTGTCGCCGTAGATCCAGATCCGCAGAAAATAATCGCGGTGTCTTCGTCACCATTCACGGCGGATTTGATAATCGACCGGGCATCTTCACGCAGGCGTGTTGTTTGTAGTCCGGTACCACTGGACTCCGTGTGGGTATTTGCATAGCGAGGGAGAACTTCACCACGAATAAAGTCTTCAATGAATGTGATGCTGCGCCCACTGGCCGTGTAATCGGCGTACGTGACGCGTCTAGGCCCGAATGGACCCCACATCAGTTGATCATCCCCGATGACACAGTCTCGGATTCGAGCCAGAATTGAAGGCTCGGGCAGACCAGACTGAGCGGTCGGGACCGTGAACTGGGCATCTGTGTCAAACATATTGCAACCTTAGTTGACGAACGCGGCCAATGTCACACGGTCAATGTGAAACTGTCCGTGCCTCAATGTCGCTTTGACCATGTCACAATGTCACTGTGACAGCCACGCCATTAGACACCTTGCCCCTCAGTGATCTTGAGAGTGAACTCGACCGCCCCTGGTCAACGACAGTGTGGGATGACCCGATAAATCTAATGACGTACGTTACCTACGTTTTTATGGATTATTTTAAGTTTAGTAAGGAAAAGGCGGACTACCTCATGTTGCTGGTTCACACTGAAGGTAAAGCCATAGTGTCAACGGGCAGCAGGGAAGCCATGGAAAAAGACGTTGCGGCCATGCACACCTACGGCCTGTGGGCCACTCTGGCCAAGGACTAAGAGCGCATGGAAATAAATCCCGATGGTGAAAATATCGTGATCCAGATTGAGGAATTCGAGGTCAAGATTCTGGGTGACCTTGCCAATCAGTTGCTCGAGATTACTTCACCCAATAGTGATGTTGTTGCCAATGAAGACCCGCTGGCGGCGATGATTGGAATTGATTCGCAGGCTGAGAAACCAACCGACCCAATTTCAACAAGGCTTTTCCCCGACGCCTATCCCGATGACCCGGAAGCCTCTCTGGAATTTCGCCGGTTCACGGAGCGCTCACTGCGCGAGACGAATGTTAACCGGGCAAAAAGTGTGTTGGCAGACATGCAAGGACAAACCACACTCACGTTGAGTGGGGATCAGTGGCAACACTGGGTTGGCTTTCTGAACAGTTTGCGTTTGGCTTTAGGAACCCGACTCGAGGTGGACCAAGATACTTGGACCCAGGAGCGAGCTGAGTCAGATCCGCTCTATCAAATATTTGAGCTTTACAACTGGCTCACCTGGATGCAGGAAACACTTATTTCAATGGGTTACTTTCGTTCCGAATAGTCCACCGAGACGAAAGAATCCATGAGGACACAAGAAAGCGGTGGCCCTCCGGTAATAGGTACCGATCGGCCACCGCTTTGTGAGTTAAATAAAAAGATGAAACTATGCGGTTTGGCGGAACCACATGGTGGCTTTTGCTCCGCTCACCATGATCAGAATGATGAAACTGATCAGGATCGTGTACCAGCCATAAGGCAGAGTGAAGATTGCAAAAATGATATTGATAACGGCAAGCATCTGAATAATGAATTGAGCTGTTGTCGAGCCGATCATGATCATCTTGATCAGCCACAGGTACAAGAAGCCCAAGAGCACCATGATGGCACCGTTGAACACTAGCCAGAATCCACTGACCTCGCGGACGGTGCCGGTTGGGTCGGTGAAGGTGGGGTTGTCGCCAAAGATTGAGAACATAATCAAAATACCAAAAGTAATGTTCAAGATTGCAGCTACAGCAACAAGCAATGCTACTAACGTGACCCCAAACGGTCGACGAATAGTTCGAACTTCAGACATTGGTGCTCCTTTTGAGTGTGAATTGGCCCCCAACTGGAGACTTGCGAAAGGTTACCGCCCAGTGGGGGGAATTCCCGTGACATTTTGTTTGTAGACTGGTCAGGTTATGGATCAACCAATTGGTGTATTTGATTCAGGTTTCGGTGGATTGACGGTCGCCCGCGCCATAATCGACCAACTTCCCCATGAATCGATTCGTTACATAGGTGACACTGCTCGCGGGCCTTATGGACCCCGGCCCCTAGCGCAAGTTCGCTCTTTCTCCCTTGAACTCCTTGACCAACTCGTTGACTCCGGGGTCAAAGCGCTCGTAATTGCCTGTAATACCGCGAGTGCAGCAATGTTGCGAGATGCCAGAGAGCGTTACTTAATTCCCGTTGTTGAAGTAATCCACCCAGCCGCAAGACGCGCCGCTGCCGCAACCCGCAACGGCAGTGTCGCTGTAATCGGGACCCACACCACGATCAATTCAAAGGCCTATGACGACGCATTTGAAGCGGCAACCAATGTGCGACTCACCAGTGTTGCCTGCCCGCGATTTGTCGAGCTCGTTGAAGCGGGAATTACAACCGGTGATCAAGCGCTCACGGTGGCCCATGAATACCTAGATGCAATCCGTGATTCCGACGTTGACACCGTGGTTCTCGGTTGCACCCACTACCCGCTACTCGTTGGACCGATTTCCTATGTCTTGGGTGAAAAAGTGACGCTAGTGAGTAGCGCTGAGGAAACTGCGAAAGACCTTTACCGAGTCCTGCAGGAGAACAACGCCCTAGCTCCCATCGATGGACCTCCGCCAACCTATGAATTCCAGGTCACGGGTGACCCGAAACATTTTGAAGAATTTGGCCGTCGCTTCCTCGGCCCCGAAGTCAATTCGGTTGACACCATCAACGTGCACTCTTAATAGTGTGAACACCTGACAATTCGAGTACGCAGTAGTTTGCACACGCGGTCCGACCATTAACCTTGGGCCCATGACAAGAACCGATGGCAGAGCCGCAGACGAACTCAGGGCAGTAACTTTTGAGCGGGGCTGGTCAGAGCATGCTGAAGGCTCAACCCTGGTGAGTTTTGGTCGCACCAAGGTCCTATGCACCGCGTCATTCACTTCTGGCGTCCCACGCTGGCTCAAAGGCGAGGGAACCGGCTGGGTCACCGCCGAATACAGCATGCTTCCGCGCGCAACCAATACCCGTAATCAGCGCGAATCCGTCAAGGGCAAGCAGTCCGGTCGCACCCAAGAAATATCTCGTCTTATTGGTCGCAGTTTGCGAGCAGCCGTCGACATGAAAGCTCTCGGAGAGAATTCAATTCTGATTGACTGCGATGTCCTCCAAGCGGACGGTGGCACAAGAACCGCTGCAATCACCGGTGCATATATCGCTCTCGTTGACTCGATCACCTGGGCCAAAGAACAAGGTTTCGTGACCCAAGATCCGATTATTGATTCAGTTGCAGCAGTCAGCGTCGGAATTGTTGAGGGCGAACCACGTCTTGACCTGCATTACGACGATGACGTCAATGCCGACACAGACATGAATGTCGTGATGACCGGAGCAGGCAAGTTCATTGAAGTTCAGGGCACCGCTGAAGGCGACGCGTTTGACCGCGATCTTCTCAACCAACTCCTTGACCTGGCCGCCCAAGGTTGCCTTGATCTCACCACATTGCAAGTCAAGGCACTTGCTTAAACATGTCGCAGAAAATTGTCATCGCCTCACGCAATGATCATAAGATCGAAGAGATGCGTCGCATACTCGAGCAAGCCGGCTTCGATTGGGAACTAGTGGGAACATCGGAATTCCCGAACCTGCCCGACATTGAAGAAACAGGCTCCACTTTCGCCGCAAACGCAATGCTTAAAGCTCGGGGCGTCAGCGAGTTCACCGGGCTGCCCGCAATCGGAGATGACTCAGGTCTATGTGTCGACGCACTGAACGGCATGCCCGGGATTTTGTCGGCCCGTTGGTCGGGTGCCCACGGCAATGACCGGGCGAACCTTGAACTACTTCTCGCCCAAATCTCCCAAGTACCCGCCGATCGCCGCAGCGCAAGTTTCGTCTGTGCCGCGGCCTACGTTCACCCTGATGGAACCGAATTCGTTGTTGAAGGCGTAATGAACGGTTCTTTGATCACCGCACCCCTGGGAGACCATGGTTTCGGCTACGACCCGATCTTTATTCCGCAGGGCCACCAGGTAACGTCTTCTCAAATGTCATCGGATGAAAAAGACGCGATAAGTCACCGAGGTAAAGCACTCGCGGCTCTGGTTGCCTCACTCCAGAAGAGCCGAGAATCCCACGGTTGACAAATAATCCCACGCATTTGATAATCGTGGGATGAAACATGAGATGGGGCCATCCGTTCCCCCAGCTGTATGGTCCGTCCGACTTGACTCTCGCCGCCGCCCTACATTTCCTGAAGCAGTGATGAAGGCAGCGGGACTTGAGCCTGGTTCGGAGCTTCGAATTCACGTGGCAGAGCAAGGTTGCATAGTCATTGAGACTCCGGAACATGTGCGACTCCGAGCAAAGTCTCGGATCAAAACCCGAGGTTCTGGGCACGAAGTAAAAGACTTCCTAGCCGAACGGGCTGCAGAATCGAAGTTGGTATGAGTCAGCCAATTTTATTGGATGCATCATGCGTTCTAGCCTGGGCTTTCGGGGAGTCAGGCGCACAGTTAGTAGAGGCCGTGCTGCCAACCGCATACATCACTTCTGTCAATTTGACCGAAGTTGTGGACAGACTTGAGCGACGGGGAGACGAAGGAATTGAGTTTGCTACGGACTTAATTGCGTTGGGTCTCGCGGTTGTCCCTTTCGGTTGGCCTCACATGAGTTCCCTAGGACTAATCCATGATGCACAAACACTTGTCAATTCACGAAAGAGACTTTCGCTCGGAGATAGATGTTGTTTGGCCTATGGGATATACCAAGAAATGAAGATTTGGACCACAGACAGTGAATGGTTGGCTTTAGATTTAGCCGCTGACATCGAGTTGATCCGGGACTAGTCTTTGGCCAAGTTATGGCCGATAAAGAATCCAATGAGTGCGGGAGGCGGGACTTGAACCCGCACGTCCGAAGACACAGGTACCTAAAACCTGCGTGTCTGCCAATTCCACCACCCCCGCGAGAGTGCGACGTGAGTCTAAGGTGCGCACCAGCGTGGTGGTTCCCTGGGGATATAGATCGCGTTAGGCTGTGCAAGTGAGCGAGAACACAGAGATGTCAGAGAACGCCAAAAACACGTTAAACACTCAGAATACTGAATTAGCCCCCCTGGAGACTGAAGTCGAGGCTGCCAGGGAGGCATTTATCAATTCGGTGACCCAATTGCGTGAACAAACTTCTCCGGCCGCACTGGCCCAGCGAGGGCTTTCCGCAGCCCAAGGATGGTTCACCGACGACTTTGGTGCGATTCGCACCAAGCGGGTCGCGATCGTGAGCGCCGTTGTTGTTGGAGTAATCGCCATTAAATTGTTCCGGCGTCGTGGCTAGTTCCTTATTGAACCCCGTATTTGTTGGCGGAACCGGTCGCAGCGGCTCAACAATCGTCGGTGACCTTTTGGATCACCACCCCGCAATCACTTTGACGCGACCCATGGAAGTTCGTTTTATCACCGGAAATAACGGAATTGCCGATGCGTTAGCGAAAGTTGAGAAACCGGCTGGGTTTGCAGCAGCAGAGCTGGCCGTCGAGCGGATTCATAACCGTTGGTTTTACCGGGCAGAGAATGTCGGATTGCACACGTCAATGTCCAAGGAATTTCTGTCAGAGCAGACGAGTAGGTACCTGGATACATTTCCTGACAATCCACTCGAAGCTACTCGGGCGCTCACGTATTCGATCATGGAGAAAGTTGCTCAAGGGTGCAACGCCCAACGTTGGGTTGATACGACTCCTGCGAATGCCCGCAAAGCAAATCTGATTGCACCTATTTACCCGAGTTACAAAGTGATCGTGGTTGTGCGTGATGGCCGCGATGTTGCTGCGAGTTTTGTCCACCAGGATTTCGGTCCGAGTGACGTATTCGAGGCGCTCGCGCAATGGGAGCAGCGAATGATCAAATCTGATCAGGCGGTCAAGAAGTGTGGTTCGGGTGTTGTTCTGAGTTTGGACTTACAGGATTTGGTCATAACCGCGCGAGATGAATCATTGAACTTGATTCTGGAGCATTGTGAACTCGAAGATTCCCCCGAGATGCGAGATTGGTTCAACGCCTCGGTGACCGCCGAGGGTGCGCACTCGGGCCGTTGGCGCCGGGACTTTGATGACTCAACGTGTGCTGCAGTTGATGAGGTTTATGGTGAATCCTGCGATCGACTACGCGAACTTGGAATTGCAATTCCAGCTTCTGGTGAATAGCCCACAAGGGGAATTAGTTCAGTAAAGTGCAACCATGAGTGTGGTTGAAACCAAGAAAGATGTAGTAATCATTGGCGCCGGCCACAACGGGCTGGTAGCTGCCTGCTACTTGGCCAAGGCGGGTCGAAGTGTCACTATCTGTGAATCAGCCGACCATGTCGGGGGAGCCGCGGTTTCCGCCGAAGTGTTCCCCGGTGTTGCGGCACGACTCAGCAAGTATTCATATTTAGTTTCTTTGCTGCCCGAGTCCGTCCGGGCAGACCTTGGCATGGAACTCACAACCGTTAAGCGTTCGGTTTCCAGTTTTACCCCCGATCCACTAGACCCAACTCGTTCGCTGTCGATTCCTCATGACAACGAGGGTGAACTTCGCCGCAGGATCGCCAGTTTCACCGGCAATGAAACTGATGCCCAGCAGTGGATTGATTTCTATTCCCGCACACAACGTGTCGCCGAGAAAGTTTTCCTAACTCTCACGCAACCGCTCATGTCACGCGAGGACATGCGCGAATTGGTTGGCAATGATCAGGATTGGAATGATTTCTTCGAACGACCGATCGGTGAGGTCATCGAAAATTCGATCACTAATGATGTCCTCCGCGGGATAATTCTCACCGACGCGCTGATCGGAAATTTCGCTGACGCACTCGGTGAGGACCTGCGGGCAAACATCTGTTTTCTCTACCATGTAATTGGTAACGGAACTGGAGACTGGGATGTCCCGGTCGGCGGCATGGGTCAGGTCACCGGGCAACTTGAAGCAATTGCACGTTCCCTTGGCGTTCACATTGAACTTTCAACACCGGTCATAAGTGTCGAGCCGCACGAGAACTCCGTGAGGGTAACAACAGGTTCTGAGACGCACAGTGTCCAATATTCGGCACAGTATTTACTTGTTAATGCGGCCCCAGCGGCTCTGGCTGGGCTGCTAGGTGAGCCGAATCCTCAAATATCACTTGCCGATGGCGGGGCTCAAATAAAAGTCAATATGCTACTAAGTCGACTACCCCGACTTCTTGGTGGTGATTCACTCGAAGCATTTAACGGAACATTTCACATCAATGAAGGTTACGAGCAGCTTCAACGCGCATTTGCAAATGCGACCGCGGGTGAAATGCCTGACCCACTTCCAGCAGAAATTTACTGTCACAGTTTGACGGACCCGTCAATTCTTTCACCCGAACTCCAAGCTCAAGGCGTGCAAACCTTGACCCTGTTCGCACTGCACACCCCGCATGAACTCTTTGTCCGCGAAATGAATCCCTACACCCGCGAGGATGCCAAGGTTGCTGTTCTCAAAACACTCAACTCGGTTCTTGCCGAGCCCATTGAAGACTGCCTTTACCGTGATGAGCACGGCAACATTTGCATGGAGGTGAACACCACGGTAGACATCGAAAACAGTTTGGGGATCGCGACCGGGAATATTTTTCACACCCCACTTGGTTGGCCCTGGGCGAGTTCACCTGCGGAAGTGGGTAGTTGGGGTGTTGAAACGGGCCACCCCCGAGTGTTTTTGTGTGGGAGTGGCGCTGCTCGGGGTGGGGGAGTGTCAGGAATACCCGGTCACAACGCTGCCATGGCACTCATCTCAGCCTCGGAGTAAGGCCTTCCATTTAAGTGAGGGCGAGAGCTGGGCGTAAAAGTGGGAAGAGTTCGTGATCCATGGGTGCACCCTGGGGAATCTCCAAATTCAGTCCATCAAAGTTCGGTGACGTAACCCAATCCCGCGGTGCGTGCACCATGTCTTCTCCGAGAAACCGAAGTGAAAAAGCGCGCCGTCGACTCGCTCCTGGCACTCCGTACGCGTGGTGGGTGGTCAGCATATGAAAAAAGACAGCATCCCCCGGTTGTAGTTCCCAGCCCAGGATCTCGAAGGAATCCCGGTCGGCTTCGATCTGTGGGATCTCAGACATGCTGCCTTCGGGAAACCATCTCGCTTGGTTGTCCATGAACGTGCGTGGCATGAGCCAACCGCGCTTGTGTGATCCAGCGTTGAACTCAAGTGTTGACTCGAGCACAACAGGGTCAACCGGTGCCCACATTGAGCAATTCAGGTTGCCATCAACGTTGTAGTACGGCTGGTCTTGGTGCCAGGGAGTTTCTTGTTTGGTGCCGGGTTCCTTGACCAACATATGGTCGTGAAAAAGTCGAACGCTGGACCCACCCATGAGTTGCCGGGCAACGTCGGCTGCTTTTGACTCAAATGCAATCGCACGGTATTCGTCAATACGATTCCAATTACAAAAATCCTCAACGAATCTACCGGGATCATCGGGTTGGCTGGCAACTTTAAACATGGGGCTGGGGTCGGCTAAGTTTTTTTCGATCCCAGCTTCGATGGTGGCCACTTCCTCTGGCGTAAAAAGCCCACGGACCACTGTTGCGCCATTCTCGTGGAATTCGTCAATAGTGATTTGGTCAATAAATTCCACGGCGCCTCCTTGACTTGTCATGTGCTTTATTCTCCCCTGAAATATCCAAAATGCCCGTCTTTCCCCGAAACATGGAAAGACGGGCATTGATGGAGAAAGTGCACCGCGAGGGACTTGAACCCCCAACCCGCTGATTAAGAGTCAGCTGCTCTGCCAGTTGAGCTAGCGGTGCTTGTTGCGCCGGGCGACATTATCACTGTGCGCCGTACTAGAACCCAGAGGCCACCATTTCACGAAAGATAATCGTGGCCATTTCACTCTGGCCGAGTGGATTAGGGTGAAATGAGCCTGATGTGAAGCCGCTAAACCCGGTTAGTCCAAAGAACCACGACTCATTACCCGCACACACACCGTGACCAATCGGGCCAGATCCCGTGTCAGTCCATGTGGCCATAATCGGTTTCCAGCCAAATTGGGTGGTGTTGGCGATTGCCCCGTTGAGCGAACCAGCGCCGTTATCAAGGGGTACCTGCACACCGCGAGTTGTTTGATAAACGAATGGATTCAGGGGGCTTGGATTGACAATTGAGCCCTGAGCCCAAGCAAAGTCTTCTTCCGTGATGGTGAGGTAACTACAGACGGAGCCGGTTTGCGAGCGCATAAGGTCCGGATAGGAATTAAGAAACACCTTCCCAGAATCACTCATTAAAAGACCGGGCAAGTTTTGGCCTTGCGCCCCTTGACAGTTGGAGTCTGTGAAACATTTATTTATTGATGAATAGCTGGCTTCCAAGCCTGCGGTCAGCCCTTGCACCCCACCCTGAATTGTCGCAAAACTCGACAATGGAGGCGTTGTTGCTTTGGCCAGTGGACAGTTGCTCTGCAAAGCGCATGAGGTCAGGATCGATCCAAAACCAACGTCATTGCCGCCGACCGATAGCACTACCGCGTCAATTTCACGGTCACCGATTAATTCACTGACCGACTCGATTTGAGAATTCGCTCCGCGAAATTGCCCTCCAAGTATTCCTTTCTGCACGGTCGCACCCGAGCAGGATACGTCCACTAACGTGACGGAGGATTTTTTGGATGATCGTTCAAGTTTCAATGCCGCCTGGGCCGGCGCCCCGTGCACACTTCGATTGCATCGATCTTCATCCCAGTAGGGGTCAAATGAGTTGATTCGATTATTGATCCATGCGTTTACGTTGCGTGGATTCCCTTCACCCGATGCGTAGGAGTCACCCATGACCACAACGAGGTAGTTGGAAATATTTGCCACCATCGATTGGCGTTTGACTTTGGAACCGGATCGCACTGTGAGAGTGAAACTATGCAAGCCCTCGGGAAGTTTCACCGTGGTTGTGCATGTTTTCTTGGCGAGTTTGGTTGTATCGGTTCGCTGTATAACTTTTCCGCCACGTTGAATCGCCCAGGTGTAGGTGTCACCCTTTGACTTGCAGGCGTTGAGTGTCACGGGAAAGCCTGCATCTTCTAAGTACCAGGAAAGAGAACCACCGATCAATCGTTCATTGGGCTGGGCAATGAAATTGCCGGCGCCGACAAAGGTGGATGAAGGCTGAAGTGACAGGGCACCGCTTTGCGGGACTCCACCGTCCCCATCAATGAAGCCGTCCTTATTTGCATCCTTTGACTGCGGAACCATTGACCACGAACCTTGGGCGACCGGCGCTGTGAGAGCTTGGGAGGTCGTGGCTGGGACTAGTGCAATTGAGAGAGAAATGGACACACCAAGTGCAAAAAGCTTCCTGACTGACATGTAATCAGGGTAATTGACGTCTACTCCTTGGTGAAAGGGCAGTGCCGGCACCCACGCTCACAGCAGTAACCGCGCTTCATGTGAAATTCCGCCGTCATAACGAACAACCGGGTGTAGGGATCTAGGTAACCCTGCTCATTATTGGCACAGGCCACCTCGTGAGCGGCCAATATTTTCTCTGTTTTCGGGTCATTTGGATCGAGCCGCTCGGTCAGGGGAACGGTGGGTTCGGGTCGAAGTTGGGTGTTTTTCATCAGAGTTGAAAACCAGCGGGGAAGGGGTCATCGGGTGCCAGCATGTGTTGGGAAGTCCCCGTAATCCATGCTCGACCGGTAATTTCCGGCAGGATTGCAGGAAGCCCAGCGACTGTCGTGGTGTCGATTGCCCTACCCGTGAAGTGAGTCCCAATTATTGACTCATTGATCAGTGAATCTCCGATTGCAAGATCACCGCGAGCAACAAGTTGTGCAACGCGAGCGCTCGTTCCCGTGCCACATGGTGAACGGTCGAACCAGCCCGGGTAAATCGCCATTGCATGTCGCGAGTGTTGAGCTGTGCTACCAGGTGCAACCAACTGAACATGATGCACGTGATCAATTGCCGGGTTCGCGGGGTGAACCGGTGGGTTGGTCGCATTAATCGCGTTCATGATCGCCAGCCCAAGTGTGAGTAACTCCGGGGCGTATTCCTTGTCAAACTCTTGACCAAGTTCGCTCAGTTCAACGATTGCATAGAAGTTTCCACCAAAGGCCATGTCGTAGCGCACGTCACCGATACCGGGGACCTCAACATGGGCGTCAAGTTCGGTCACAAATGAGGGAACGTTTTCAATTGTGACCGACTTCGCCCTGGTTCCTTCGACCTGGACGCGAGCAATGACAAGTCCGGCAGGGGTATCAAGTCGAATGATCGTCTCAGGTTCAGTTACTTCCACCATCCCGGTTTCCACGAGGACGGTGGCTGTTCCAATCGTTCCATGCCCGCACATCGGCAGACAGCCAGAAACTTCGATGAAGACAACTCCCCAGTCGGCATCGGGACGAGTCGGTGGTTGCAGGATTGAGCCGCTCATTGCGCTGTGACCGTGTGGTTCCAACATAAGCCACGTACGCAGATGATCCGCCTCGTTCATCACGTACTGACGGCGTTCTTCCATGGTGTTACCGGGGAGGACTCCAACCCCACCAACTACGACGCGGGTCGGCATACCTTCGGTGTGCGAATCAACACAATGCCAAATCCGACTGGTTTCCATGAATGTTCCTTAAATGATCAAATGCGTCGTGGACTCAATGCTAGTTCGGCATCGGTGACCTCGCGCTGTGCGATGTAACGCGCGATCAGATCTGCAGTACCCAGTGACAAGGCCGTTCCAATCATCCCGTGTCCGGTTGCTAGAAACACACCGGGCAGATTAGGTACGGGACCGATATAGGGAGCCCCGTCTGCACTGGCAGGACGAAGCCCGGTCCACGGTGACAACAGGGCCAGATCCGTGGGAATGGTTGGAAGGTTGATCGCTGTCGATGCGCGCTCATACAAATGACGAATCCGTTTGTCATTCAGAGATCGATCATGTGGATTCGTCAGTTCAAAGCGGGCGCTGATCCGCAAGTAATCACCAAAAGGATCCGTCGCGGTCTTTTCATCGGCGAAAATCATCGGGTGCAGTGAATTTGCCGCATTCTGCATTTGCACGGTTACCGAATAGCCCTTTGCTGCAAGGATCGGGATGTTCAGGCCGAGAAACTTCCCGACCTCACGCGACCAGGACCCCGCGGCAATGACAATGTTCTTTGCGGTGATTTCCAAACCTGCCTGGGTAGTAACCCGGTATCCACTTCCCACTCGCGTAATCGCGGTCACACATTCGTCGGAGTGAAATATTAGACCCGGATTTCCATCACGCATATGCTGCCAGAGTTGCAATGGATCAAGACCAAAATCCTCACTCAGTTCAACGACAGCCTGAACCTTAGGTGTCAAACTTGGCTCGAGTTCCTGTGCTTGCGTGCGGCCCACGATTCGCGCAGCAATTCCCAAATGGCTCAGGTGCTCGAATTCCTTTTCGGCCTGCTGCTGCGCCTTCTGAGATGTGAACACTTCCCAAGTAGGTGTTGTGGTTGTGTACACGCCGGTGGACTTGATCAACTCGGCGCTTTTCCGCAATAGAGACAAAATTCCCGGTGTGAATTCCTCAACATTTTTCTTGGTGCAACTGCGCATGAACTTGGTGATCCAAGGGATGGTATTCACCGGCAGGTGGCGTGAAAAAGCAAATGCACCGTCAGAGGCGAGGAGCGATTTAACACCCATTCCCAACATTCCTGGTGCAGCAAATGGCTGAGCGTGACTGACAACAACGTGACCGGC
>JAFMCP010000023.1 GCA_017857705.1 Candidatus Nanopelagicales bacterium | reverse complement strand
TCTCTTGTCGGTGGGTAGGTCGGCCAGGGCCGATCCGTCCATGAAATCGCCCTTGGGAATCAGAATTGATCCCGGGATCTGAACTATTTCGTACTCTCCGGGTTCCCGCACGTCAATTAGAACAAAGTCGTCTTCACCGCGATCTCTTGCGTCTAGCATCGACTTCAGATCTCGAACTGAGATTGTCGAGTCCTTCGCTGCCTCAGCGGCCAAGGTCGAGATTGAGCCACAGAATGCTTCATAGTCAATCAATTCGGTGACGGTGGGGTTCTCGCCACACACGGCGCAATGTGGGTCCTTGCGGATTTTGACCTGGCGGTAGGTCATCTCTAATGCGTCGTAGACCATCAATCGACCAACGAGTGGGTCACCAATTCCGGCGAGCAACTTGATTGATTCGGTGACCTGGATGGATCCGATCGAAGCGCAGAGCACTCCGAGTACGCCGCCTTCAGCGCAACTTGGCACCATCCCTGGTGGTGGAGGCTCGGGGTAAAGGCACCGGTAGCAAGGACCGTACTCAGCCCAAAACACACTGGCTTGTCCGTCGAAACGGTAGATCGATCCCCACACGTATGGTTTTTTCAGCAGTACGCATGCATCGTTAACCAGATAACGGGTTGCGAAGTTGTCTGTTCCGTCAACGATCAGGTCGTAGTCGGCAAAAATTTCCATGACATTTGTTGAATCAAGCCGCACCTCGTGTAGTTGCACGTTGACGTAGGGATTGATCTCCAACACACTGTCGCGGGCGCTTTCGGCTTTGGATCGGCCAATGTCTTTTTGCCCGTGAATAATCTGACGCTGCAGGTTTGACTCGTCGACGGTGTCAAACTCGACAATGCCTAATGTGCCCACTCCTGCTGCAGCGAGATACATCAGCGCCGGACTCCCCAGACCGCCAGCACCCACGCACAGCACTTTGGCGTTCTTCAATCTTTTCTGTCCTGACATACCAACGTCGGGAATGATCAGATGGCGGCTATAGCGACGAACTTCGTCGACACTTAACTCGGTGGCGGGCTCCACAAGCGGCGGTAGGATCACGTTTGACTCCAAAGAACAATGGGGTGTGTCATACAGGACATTATGACTCTTAGAACATTATTACTCTTAGGCCCACAGCTGACCTTCCAGGGCAACTTCGGCTTCATCAAGGCTTCCCTCATAAACGCCGGTTGACAAATACTTCCAGCCGCCATCACACACAATGAAGGCAATATCAGCGGACTCTTTGGCTGCCACGGCCTTAGCCGCAATACCCAGCGCCGCGTGCAGGATCGCCCCGGTCGAGACCCCGGCAAAAATTCCTTCGAGTTCCAGTAATTCTCGGGTTCGTCTCACTGCATCACTGGGGCCCACGGAGAAGCGAGTGGTCAGCAGGGTTTCGTCATAGAGCTCAGGAATGAATCCTTCGTCGAGATTGCGCAGTCCGTAGACAAGTTCGCCGTAGCGCGGTTCGGCAGCAACAATTGATACATCAGGCTTATGTTCACGGAAAAAGCGCCCAACCCCCATCAACGTTCCGGTTGTTCCCAGACCGGCAACAAAGTGGGTGATCGAAGGGAGGTCAGCCAATAACTCGGGACCGGTATTTTCATAATGGGCGAGGGCATTCGCGGGATTGCCGTATTGATAGAGCATGACCCAATCAGGGTTCTCGGCAGCTAAACCTTTAGCAACGCGCACCGCCTCATTGGAGCCGCCCGCCGCCGGAGAATAAATAACTTTCGCGCCCCAGATCGCCAGTAACTGGGCGCGTTCAGCAGAAGTGTTTTCGGGCATGACACATATGAGTTGATAGCCCCGTTGTTTGGCGACCATTGCCAGCGATATTCCGGTGTTTCCCGATGTTGGTTCTAAAAGCGTTGCTCCTGGAGTTAGTACGCCACGGCGCTCAGCGTCGAGAACCATCGCTAAGGCTGCACGGTCTTTGACCGAGCCTGTTGGGTTGCGATCTTCTAGTTTGGCCCAGAGGCGAACATCAACTGAGGGTGAGAGCCGTGGTAGCCCCACAAGTGGAGTGTGCCCAACTGAGTCGAGCAAGGAATCAAAGCGCATTGATAACTAGCCGCCGGCGACCGCAGGCAAAATCGTGATCGAGTCGTTGTCGGCGATCACACTCTGCAGGCCATCAAGAAAACGAACGTCCTCGTCATTGACGTAAATGTTTATGAAACGGCGCAGGCCATTTTCATCAATAAGTCGCTCACCAATGCCGGGGTAATTGATCTCGAGGTCACTGATTACCTCAGCGAGTGTGATTCCCTGTGCGGTCACTAATTTCTCACCCGATGTATACGGGCGAAGGATCGTGGGGATGCGGACTTCAATGGACATGATCAGGCACTCTCATTCTGGACGGCTTATTCCGGCCGGGGTAAATGGCACTCCGAGTATCCCACGTTTACTTCTCAGGCACGAATTCGTCACTCCCGGATTGAAATCTCCTCCTCAGTCACTTCGCCGTCAACGATTCGAAAGGATCGGAATTCAAATGGTCCCTCAAGGGGACCGGTCTCGCGAATGGACACCAAAACGTAGTGGGCATCTGGTTCAGATGCCTGGGTGATGTCAGTGATTGAAGGGTAAGCCTGTGTCGCGGGGTGTGAGTGATAAATGACAACGGGAATCTCATCCCGATCATCCATCTCCCGATAGAGGCGAAGAAGATCCTTGGAGTCGAACTCGTAAAGAGTAGGACACCTCACCGCGTTCACCATCGGGATAAACCGCACCGGCTGATCAGATCCAGCCGGCCCGGCGATTACTCCGCATGCCTCATCCGGGTGATCAGCACGCGCGTGAGCCACGATGGAGTCAACGAGTGAGCGTTGGATTTCTAACATGCCAATGAGCATAGGTGTAGCAGTGGAGAACGACGTGAACTAGTCCCGCAGCATGCGACGCAAGATCTTTCCCGATGCACTTTTGGGGACTTCGTCGATGAACACAATGTCGTGAATCACCTTGTATTTGGCGACATGGCCTTCCATGAACGCCGTGATGTCAGCGGCACTGACTTCCTGACCCGGCCGCAGGACAACGAAGGCGCGTGGAATTTCACCAGCCTCAGCGTCAGGAATGCCAATGACGGCTGCGTCCGCAATAGCCGGGTGGGTGAGCAGGAATGCCTCTAACTCAGCTGGGGCAACCTGAAAACCCTTGTATTTGATGAGTTCTTTGAGTCGGTCAACGATTGAAACGAATCCTTCTGCGTCAATTGTCGCGATGTCTCCGGTCTTGAGCCACCCTTCTGGATCAATTGTGTCCTCGGTTGCACTTGGGTTGTTGAGATAACCCTTCATGACCTGTGGCCCACGAATCCACAACTCACCGACACCATCGACGTCTTGGTCTTCACCGGTTTCGGGGTCAACAATTCTGATTTCGGTATTGGGTGCGGTCAGCCCGACAGTGCCTGCCTTTGAACGACCTTCAAGTGAAATGTGACTGACGGGTGAGAGTTCGGTCATGCCGAATCCTTGGACAACACTGCAATCAATTCGTGCGGCTGCTTCCTCACCCAGTTCGGCGCCCAAAGGTGCAGCACCAGAGAAAACCTGCTTCAAACTGCTGAGGTCGTATTTGTCAATGAGCGGATGCTTGGCGAGTGCTAACACAATTGGTGGAACAACAAAGAACCGAGTGATTTTGCGGTCTTGAATAATTGACAATGACTGTTCCAAATCAAAACGTGGCACGGTCACAATCGTTGCTCCGCGGGAAAGAAATTCATTCATGAGAACTTGCATTCCATAAATGTGGAAAAATGGAAGAACCGCAAGGACTATTTCACCGTCTTCAACTTCGAGGGCGTCTTCGACCTGCATCAAGTTGGAGACGAGGTTGTGATGAGTCAGCATTACGCCTTTGGGAAAACCTGTAGTCCCAGATGAGTAAGGCAAAACAACAATTTGTTCTTTCGGGTCAATGTCAACCTGTGCTATTGGATTGCCGAACAGTGAGGTGAAAGGTGTTGTGCCCTCTGGAGCATCTCCAATTATTACGATCTCAGAGACCGCTGTTCCTTGAATTGCTAGTTGCGAGGTCTCTAAAAGCATTCCTATTGTGACGAGAAGTTTTGATTCTGAGTCATTGAGTTGAAACTTAACTTCATCCGCTGTGTATGTGGGATTGATAGTGCTCACGGCAACTCCAGCAACGGCCGCGCCATGGAACACAATCGCGAACTCTGGAATATTTGGTGCCATCAGTGCGATCGTGTCGCCTTTACCCAAGCCCTTTGCCGCAAGGCCACCGGCAAATGAATAAATCATGCCTTTGAGTTGCCCATACGTGTAGCTACGTCCAGTTGGACCGTCGATCAAAGCCTCCCGGTCGGGTACCCGATCCGCCTCGCGCAAAATGAATTCGGTGATCGAGATATTGGGGATCTCAACCTCGGGCAGCGGACTCTTAAAGACGATCATGGGGACTCCTCCGTGGTTCAGGTCGGGATAAATACTGCGTTCACCTGTGGGGAGTGTGTCAGGTTCAGCCACTTTTTAGGGGCAAAACCAAAAAATCTTGAATTAGTTCGGGATCTCTGCTTGCAAAAGTTGCCATGTGGGAGGATGATTGTTACCGGCGGGTAACTTAGCCCGAATTCCAGTACCAGGGAGTGGCAATGACACATTACAAGAGCAATCAGCGGGACCTAGAATTCAACCTTTTTGAGGTGTTCGGAGCCGACGAGCGCATGGGCAAGGGGCCATTCGCCGAGATGGATGTGGATACCGCCCGAGACGTTTTGGGTGAAGTTAATCGCTTGGCAACGGGGATTCTTTCTGATTCATTTGTTTCCTCGGATCGGGTTCCACCCGTTTACGACCCCGCAACCAAAACGGTCGTCATGCCAGAGGAATTCAAAAAGAGTTACAACGCCCTGATGGATGCGGAATGGTGGCGCTTGGATCTCCCTGAGCATCTCGGTGGCTCCGGTGCTCCGCCCTCACTTCGCTGGGCTGCAGCAGAGTTGCTACTCGGTGCAAATCCGGGTGCATTCCTCTTCATGTCCGGTCCCGGTTTCGCGGCGATTCTTGACTCACTCGGTAATGAAGATCAGAAGCGTTGGGGTGAGTTGATGATTGAAAAGCGTTGGGGCGCCACCATGGTCCTGACCGAACCTGATGCCGGATCAGATGTTGGCGTTGGTCGCACCAAGGCAATCGAGCAGCCTGATGGTTCATGGCACATTGAAGGTGTTAAGCGATTCATCACCAGTGGCGAGCACGACATGGCCGACAACATTGTTCACTTGGTGCTAGCTCGCCCAGAGGGAGCTGGACCCGGAACAAAAGGTTTGTCACTCTTCGTTGTTCCCAAGTTCCATGTTGATTTAGCAACGGGTGAGTTGGGCGAGCGCAATGGCGTTTACGCAACCAACGTTGAGAAGAAGATGGGTCTGAAAGTTTCTACCACCTGCGAAATGACCTTTGGTGAAAACGAGCCTGCTGTTGGTTGGTTGGTGGGTGACGTCCACAACGGTATTGCTCAAATGTTCAAGGTAATTGAGTACGCACGCATGATGGTCGGCACGAAAGCAATCGCAACGCTTTCAACGGGTTACCTCAATGCATTGGATTACGCCAAGACACGCGTACAAGGCGCTGACCTCACTCAAATGACGGATAAGACTGCACCACGTGTGACCATCACGAATCATCCTGATGTTCGCCGTTCACTCATGTTGCAGAAGTCCTACTCAGAGGGCATGCGAGCACTTGTGCTCTACACCGCCTACTGGCAGGACTTGATCGAGATGGGTGAAGCCGGAGACACCACGATCGATTTGGATCTGGCACTTCGGGTCAACGACCTACTGCTCCCAATCGTCAAGGGTGTCGGCTCTGAAAGGTCATACGAAATGCTCGCGGTTGGCCTTCAGACTTACGGTGGGTCGGGTTACCTGCAGGATTACCCACTTGAGCAGTACATCCGTGATGCAAAAATTGACACTCTCTATGAAGGAACGACAGCGATTCAAGGTCTGGACTTCTTCTTCCGCAAGATGGTCAAGGATCAGTTCAAGTCGATTAGTTTCCTCGCTCAAGAAATTACCCAGACGGTTAAGGGTGACGAAGGTTCAGGTCAACTCTCACTTGAGCGTGAGCTCCTGGGTCAGGCATTGGAAAACGTTCAAGCGATTTTGGGTGTCATGGGTCAATGGGCTATGGCTTCCCAAACCGACATCAAGGAGATTTACAAGGTCGGTCTGAACTCGACCCGCCTTCTCATGGCATCCGGTGATCTCATGATCGGATGGCTCCTTATCCGCCAGGCTGAGGTCGCCCTGGCTGCCCTGGCTGCTGGTCCAAGTGAGCGCGACAAGGACTTCTACACCGGCAAGGTGGAAAGTGCTCGCTGGTTCGCCCGCAACCGCTTGCCACTGCTCGCTGCAGAGCGTGGAATCGCTGAGGCAACAACCAGTGAAATCATGGAAATATCTGAAGCTGCGTTCTAGTAGGGAGTGAGTCCGCGCGCCTTGGTTCTGTCCAAAGTGCGCGGACTCACCTTTTCTCTGTCCCTTTTTTCTCTCAGAGGTACCCTGAGGGAGTGAATAAAACTATGGCCTTCTTTGCTGCCCTCTTCCTATTGTCCACGAGTTTCGCGGGTTACGTAGGCGGTGCGGTGCCAGCTTCTGCCCATGCGGACTTGGTCAGTACCGATCCAGTAGATGGTGCCGTTCTAGAGATTGCGCCGACGTCAATAACCCTCAGTTTCAATTCCAAGATTCTGGAAGGCCTGGCGGAACTTGCTGTTACTAACTCCGATGGGGAACTTGTCACCGGAGTAATTGCCGAAAGCGCTCAAACAACAGCAACCGCGCAATGGCCAGTGGACCTCCCAGGAGATTCATACAAGGTTGCTTACCGAATTGTTTCCGAAGACGGACACCCGATCACCGGTTCATTTAGTTTTAGTTACCCCACTTCACAAACAGCGTCGCCTTCTGAGTCAGCGCCTGATTCAACAACTGCCGAGCCGCAAGTCAGCACAATGCAAACCCCTTCCCAGGAGTCGGCCTCTGCAGTTCCGCTATCCACTGAATCACCTTCTGAATCAGGATCCATGCTTGTCTGGGTGCTCGGCTTCGTTGCTTTGGCTCTAGTTGTTGCCGGTTACTTCATCTGGCGAAAGCGCTCAACGTGAAGGCAACCTTAAGTCCGGGGACGCAAATCATTCCTCGCTCCCGAATACTCACTTTTGGTTCACTGGTTGTTGCCATAGCTATTGCGGCGACCTCAATCGGTTTGATTGTGACAGGAAGTGCCTACGAAATTGCACCGGCGGGAATCACCGATACCGGTCCATTCATTGGGTGGGGTGTTGCGGTTCTACGAATCCTCACTGACATTGCAGCAATTCTGACAGTTGGCTTTTTAATTTCTGCCGCATTCCTTGATCCATCCGGCAAAGACGGTGTGCTCTCTGCCGCCGGACGTAAAGACGTTCTTCGCGCTTCGTGGACAGCAGCGATCTGGGCAGTACTCGCATTAATCCAAGCTGTCTTTATATTGGCCTATGTCTTAGGGGTTTCACTCGCCGAGGCCATTACCCCTAGCGTGGTCAGTACCTACGCAACCGATGTCCCAGCAACGCGTGCACTGATCGTCGTGTTCTTCATCGCTGCTGTCATTGCCCTAGGTGGATTCATCACCGCAACGACGGACGTCAGTGCCGCCGCTGTGATTCTTGCTCTCATTGCGGTTTCACTTCCTTCACTCGCTGGACACGGTGCCGGACTCGGTGACCATGCGCTTGCCTTGACCGCAGGGGTCGCCCATGTTGTGGCAGCCGCTATTTGGGTTGGTGGACTTGCCGTCCTACTTTTCCATGCGATTAAACGAGATATTCCGCTTCGACGCGCACTGGAAAGATTTTCACCACTTGCATTAATTGCGATTGTGCTCCTTGCATTGAGTGGACTCTCCAATGCTTACACTCGACTGAACTCATTTGATGAACTTTTCACCAACGGGTATGGCCAGATAATTCTCGTCAAGGTCGCACTAATTTTGGCGCTTGGATTACTGGGTTACCAACTTCGACGCCGTGTACTCCCGAGCATGGATGCACCAGGTGCGGGGAAGCGTTTCATAAAGGTTGCGGTAGTCGAAGTTTTCATCATGGCTTCGGCTGTTGGGCTCGGGGTTGCACTTGCAACAAGCGCGTATCCTCGAGTTGAAGAACTCCTTCCCACTTTCGGCGAGTCCCTTTTGGGTTACCCTTACCCAGCTGCGCCAACTGCCGCAAATGTTGCCCTTGGTTTTCATTTCGAACCATTCTTCTTTACTGGAAGTTTAATTGCCGCTGCACTTTATGTTGCCGGTTACATACGCTTGCGTTCACGCGGTGACGCTTGGCCTGTTATGCGTTTGATTTCTTGGCTCGCAGGGATCTCGATAATTATTTGGTGCACTAATTCGGGGATCGCACTGTATTCACAAGTCTCTGTCGGACTCCACATGGTAAACCACATGACACTCACAATGCTTGGACCGATTTTCCTAGTTTTGGGTGCTCCCGCAACCCTCGCCCTGCGTGCACTGAAACCCTCGCGGACTGCCGAACGTGGACCCCGCGAATGGTTAGTTCTTTTTCTCAATAGCAAGATCAATGCATTAGCTACTAACCCATTTTTTGTCTTCTTTATTTATGTAATAGGGCTCTACGGTCTCTACTTAACCCCGGCCTTTGGTTGGCTGATGGGGTCCCATATTGGTCATGTTGTTATGCAGTTGCACTTCATTTTCGCTGGATACCTTTTTTACTGGGTGTTAATCGGGATCGATCCCCGGCCGCACCCACTGCCGTATTGGGGTCGCATTATTTTGTTGCTACTTGCGATAAGTGTCCATGCTTTTTTCAGTGTCATTTTGATGATGGGTACAGCACCTATGGCGATCGAGTGGTACGGGGTCGTCCGTCCAGAATGGGTGGTTGATCCTCTTGCCGACTCAGTCTTTGGTGGGCAAGTGGCTTGGGGGGTCGCGGAATTCCCTGCCTTGATTGTGTTCATTGCGATCATGGTGCAGTGGTCAAGGAGTGACGACCGTGAGGCCAAGCGGAATGACCGTCAGGCAGAACGTGATGGGGATGCTGAACTCATTGCCTACAACGATCGACTGGCGAGTTTGAATCAAGGGTCGGAGGGGCGGACTCGTAGCGAATGATATACCCTAGGGGGTATGCATATTAAAACACTCGGAGTTGCTTTTGCGGCCGCAGCCCTGGCACTCACCGCCCCCTTGACCGCTTGCTCAAGTACAGACACTGAAGCGGTTGCCGCCCCATTAGACGTTGTCGTTGAAGCCCCGACCACCCCAGAACGAGTTGATGCAGCCATGTTCTCAACAGTGGTGACAACTCCCGGAATCACAATCATTGACGTCCGAACACCCGAAGAATTCGCCCAAGGTCACATTGAGGGGGCAGTCAACTACAACGTTGAGGGTCCAGATTTTGCAAATCAGATCATGGCACTTGATCCGGCCGGTGTCTACGCGGTCTACTGCCGAAGTGGAAATCGCTCCCAACCCGCCGTTGCCCAATTAAGCAGCGTAGGCATTAACAGCATTTTTGAACTCGAGCCCGGAATCATTGGTTGGGAGAGCGCAGGCTTTCCTCTAGTTTCGTAATCATGTAATTTTGTGCACATGAATAAGACATTGAGGGCGTTTAAGGCGCCCGCCATTGTCATGTCGACCGTCATGTCGGCAGCCTTACTGGTCGGGTTCGTTTCGCCGGCAAGCAGTCAGGCAACTCCGGCGCTGCTCAACGAGGTCACCGACAGCGAACAAGTGGTGTTGGTTACCGCTAGTTCATGGCGCTCGACAGCGGGCACTGTCCAGGTTTTTGAGAAGAAGAATAAATCTTGGTCAGCAACACGGAATACAGTGAAAGCTAACTTGGGTTACGGCGGACTTGTACCTGGAGACAAGCGGAAACAAGGAACCGGAACAACGCCTACCGGAACCTACGCCTTCACCTCGGCTTTCGGCATTAAGTCTGACCCTGGGACCAAGTTGAGTTACACAAAAGTGGACAGCAACGATGCCTGGACTTACAACCCAAGATTTCCCAGCACCTACAATATTTTTCAGACTGCAAATAAAAATTGGTCAAGCTATGGAAATTACGTAGAGATTCTCTCCACCTACCGTAAGCAATACAACTACGTGGCTGTACTTGATTTCAATCTCCCCGCGGGAAAAATAACTAAGGGCGCAAACGGAGTTAACCGCACGGATCAAAGCGCTAACACCAGTCGGGGTGGCGGAATTTTCCTTCACGTCAGTAATGGAACTAAAACTGCGGGCTGTATCGCAATCCCAGAAAAAGCCATGAAAGGAATACTGGAATGGCTTGATCCGAAAAAAAATCCCGTGATCGTGATCCGGGTAAAAGCTGACTAAACGGTGATCACAGGGCAATCAACAGCATCGTCGATTGCTGGAAACTCTGTCCGCCAATTCTGCTCAACCTGAAGATCAATCAATGCACTAATCACGTTCTCAGTTTCTCCACCATTGGCGAGGGTATTTCCGAGCGGATCAATGATCACGGAATGCCCGCCCAATTGGTGCCTACCTTGGACACCAACTTGATTGCAGGCAATAATCCAGGCTTGGTTTTCAACGGCCCGCGCGGGAAGTAATGCATCCCATTGACCAATACGGGGCACGGGCCAACCCGAGGGGATCACAAACGCTTGGGCTCCCGCAATGCGCATGGCACGAAACATTTCAGGAAAACGAACGTCGTAACAGGTGGCTAGGCCGGTTAACCCCAATGGCGTTTCCGCCATTACATAGTCTTGTCCCGGCGTCATAGTGTCCTGCTCGCGTGCGTACGTAAAAACATGCACCTTGCGGTAGTAGGCGGCCAGTTCACCTTCTGGGTTAAACAGCACACTCGTATTGTGTAATGCGCCAGAATTCCGCTCACAAAATGATCCGCCGTGTAACCAGATGCCATGTTCGCACGCCTTCTGTGCAAGGGCAGTTGGTAATGACCCATCAATTGGTTGGGCATACTCACGGCTCGCTTCCAAATCAAATGCCCCGACATTCCACAATTCGGGCAGCACCATGAAGTCACAATCACTTGCGTGTTGGTCAATCAGATCCAAGACACGTTCAACTCGCTCGGGCACCGACTCAGAAGTTGAGCAATCAATTTGCAATGCGGAGACTCTCACATTCATGTTCCTAAGCGTAGGGCCCCGAACAAATCATCGATAAATAGTCCTTAATTATTTGCGGACAAACATGCCGTGACCATGAGCAAGCCTTCGCATTTTTAAGACATTTGGCGAGGAGTTAGGGCAGACTAGAAACATGGCCGACCTTCTTGAGACAAAGAGTTCCCTTGACCCTATAAAGACCTACATTGAAGCGGTGTTGGACTTCTACTCCACCTTGAACTCACTAACTGCTGAGCAATGGGTGCTTCCTACTCCGTGTCCGGGGTGGACAGTTGCCGACATTGTTGCCCACATAATTGACCTTGACTCCATGGCCGCAGGCGATCCTCCAGTTGCTCACGAACCGAATTGGGATGAACTCCCTCATGCGCAAGCCCACTTCCAGCAATTCACCGAACGCGGGGTTGATTACCGTAGGGGAACTCCCCCGGCAGTACTACTCCAACAGATGCTCACAGCGGCCAACGATCTCACCGACTCCCTCGCAACGAAGTCCCCGACATTAGCTGTCCCTTGGGTTGAAGGTGAAATCTCAAAGGAGCAATTCCTTGGCATGCGAACATTCGACGTATGGACACATGATCTAGATGTTCGAATTGCTGCCGGATTACCTGCCAACTTCACTAGTAATCCGGGAAAGAATGCCGCAAGACGGATGCTCAAAGCTCTCCCATTTATTTGGGGTAAGAAAATTGGTGCAACAAGTGGCGAGTCACTGGAGATTGACTTCACGGGGCCGGACTTTTCCGGCCAGGTATGTGTAACCACGAACTCAGATGGCAAGGCTGCTTTCACAACCGAGGCAACCGGCGAAGTGACCCACATTGAAATATCTTGGTCTGACTTTGTTAACGGTTTTTGCGGGCGAGTAGACCCCCAAGTGACACTTTCACGGGTCGTTGGATCAGGTCGCCATGTACAAGAGTTTGTTGACTCACTACCGTCAACACCCTAAGTCCTGCATAATGCTTCCATGGGGAGCATTCGCGTATTTCTTTTAGATGACCACGAAATCGTACGTCGAGGGATCGCGGAACTTATTGGGTTGCAGTCTGACCTTGAGGTTGTCGGTGAGGCTGGGACAGCGGCTGATGCAGTAATTCGCATCACGGCTTCACAACCGGATGTTGCAGTCCTTGATGTTCGACTTCCTGACGGCAATGGGGTTGAAGTGTGTCGAGAGATTCGATCACTTCATCCCAATATCCATGTCTTGATGCTTACTTCCTATTCAGACGATGAAGCACTGTTTAATGCGATCATGGCAGGTGCTTCAGGTTATGTGCTCAAGGAGATTCGCGGATCAGACTTGATCACTGCAATTCGACAAGTTGCTGCTGGCAATAGTCTGTTAGACCCCGGAATCACCGAACGGGTCCTCGAACGACTGCGAAATGGCAATAAGGAAAACGATGAGCTCTCCGGACTCACAGATCAAGAAAAAACCATTCTCAATTTGATCGGTGAGGGAATGACCAATCGGCAAATCGGCGAGCAGATGCACCTTGCAGAAAAAACCATTAAGAATTATGTATCTGGGTTGCTCGCAAAACTAGGCATGGAACGGCGCACCCAGGCCGCGGCCTATGTGGCTCGACTTGAAGCCAATTCCGAAAATCACAATAACTCACGTTAAGGGAACACTCCAACGAAGCCGGGTCCCTTGCTGTGAATCTAGTCGAGCACCCATGAGCAATTCACCGCCCAGTTCCGTTGCTCGTGACTCCATGTTTGCAATACCCGAGAAACGAGCTTCATCCGTGTAGCCATTTCCGTTATCTATTACTTCACAGACGAGAACCGGCGATTCGATCGCAACCCGAACTTCAACTTCGGTCGCATTGGCATGTTTTACACAGTTAGAAAGACTCTCTCGCACAACGGCTAGCAGATGGTCACCGATCACCGGAGTGAGCTTAGAATCAAGTGGCCCGATCAGTTGCAACCGGACGGGGAAACCAAGTGCATCGGAAGCGGAATTAACCTCGCGTGAGATTCTTGCCTTAATTGATGTTTCGAACGAATCGGCATGCAGATCAAAAATTGTTTGTCGAATTTCTCGAATCGTTTCGTCGAGTTGTCCCACGGCGAGGTCAATTTTTTCCCTCGCTTCGGGTGGCAGTTCATCGTTTTGCAGCAGTCCATTAAGCAGCATTCCCGTTGCAAATACCCTTTGAATAACGAGATCGTGTAAGTCGCGTCCAATTCGATCCCGGTCCTTTAATACAGCGAAATCCTCTTTGTCTTGTTGGGCTTCGGCTAAAACTAAAGTCAGTGCCGCCTGTCCGGCAAAGGATTCGACGAGATCAATTACTGCACTAGCGGCCATGAATGATCCATGAGGCCAAATTAGAAGCAGAACGCCTAATACTTTGTCAACTGTGCGCAATGGCAAAGCGACCGCTGCCACTTGTTCCTCCGCTGAATCCGGCATCACTTGATTCCAGATCAAACATTGATCATCAATGATGCTCCCACCCAATGAGAAAGACCTTTTCAGGATTGAATCGGCCGGCGCAGGTGCTCCCAGCCAAGACCGTAACCGTTTTACGGTCGCAGTGGAACCACGATCAATATTTACAATTTCAATTGTGAGCGAATTCGCTGAGTCCGGCAGTGCAACGAGAGCGGCAGTGGCCCCCGTTAGAAGCCGAGATTTTTCAGCAACGAGTTCCAACACATCACCACTGTCGCCGCCCGAAAGAACTGCTGTACCAATCTCTGATACTGCTCGCTGCCATTTTTCTTTCAGTGTTGCAAGTTCATAAAGCCGTGCGTTTTCGATCGCAACGGCAGCCGCTGTTGCGAAAGCAACAACTGACTGTTCATCTTCTTCAGTAAACTCCTCTCCACCTTTTTTACTTGTCAGGTAGAGATTGCCAAAAACCTCTCCTCGGACGCGAATCGGCACACCCAAAAAGGAAGACATCGGTGGGTGATTTTCAGGGAATCCAATTGATGCCGGGTGCTCATTGATGTGGGCAAGACGCAGGGGGTTCGGGTGCACACTTAACTCACCAAGAAGTCCCCTACCCAGCGGTAGGTCACCAATTTGCTCACTCACTTCATCCGGGATTCCGACATGGATAAAGTCTTGGATCTTGCCGTCAAAGTCCAGTACACCTAGGGCTCCATAAGAAGCATCAGCCAAATAGACCGCGTTTGTAACAATTCTTCGCAGGGTTGCTTTCAACTCCAAACCAGATGCCACGCCCATGAGCGCGGAATACAGTCCCTCGTCTGTGTCCACGGGCCTATCTTGCCCGTATAGCCCTGAATTGTTCATCTCATTTTCGCAATGCACACCGGAGACCCAAATAGCGATCTAGAACATCCATGGTCCAATGCTTAACCACCAAAAAGTGCATAACGGACGGCATCCGACCTGAAAAAAAGGACCTAGGTCCTTACTGGCATGCTTCGCCCGTGGCAACCGATGTGCGCGGAGTAACCGAAGCACCAATCCGCACGATCATGGGACCTCTGATCATGCTGTGGATCATTTGGGGTTCCACCTACATGGGGATCGCACTCATGGTGAAGTCGATGCAACCACTTCTAGGATCCGGATCACGCTTTATTACCGCTTCCCTTGTTCTTGGAACAATTGTGGTGCTGGTAAAAGGTCCAAGTGCCTTTCAGATGACCCGAGCACAGTTTCGGGGCGCCGCATTCATGGGAGTTTCAATTTTGGGTGTATCAATTGGAATTCTCTCTCTCGCTCAAAGATTCGTTCCGTCGGGAATCGCAGCTCTCATTGTTTCAGTTATGCCGCTATGGATAATCTTTTTTCGCTTGCGCGCGGGTGACCGTCCATCTCGGCTAACGTATTTGGGTGTTGGTGTTGGCCTGATGGGCCTTGTTCTCATGTTGATCCCCGGCGGAACAACACCCGTCAACGGTGCGAGCACCACTCAAGTTGCAATTTGGTCAATAGCCATTGCGTGTGGAAGTTTCTCGTGGGCATTCTTTAGTTACAGGTCCACCAGATATCAACAACCAAAAGAGCCGCTAACAACGGCTGTCATCGAGCTTGCAGCGGCAGGAGTTTTTCTCGTCATTGTCGGGGCAGTCATTGGAGAACGGTGGGACTTCAGAGTGATCACCCAGCAGTCTTGGGCTGGCTGGGGGTACCTTGTTTTAGCTTCAGCCACGGCATACGGCGCATTTGTCTGGCTGCTCAATAATGCGCCCATGTCCTTGGTGGCGACATACGCCTACGTCAACCCAGTGGTCGCGGTAATTTTAGGGTTGGTAATACTCAACGAATCTATCACCAGCGATGTAATCATTGGACTTTCAATTGTGGTCGGTGGCGTGGTACTCGTTGTTAACGGAGAACGTCGAACTCGCTTGCGACTTGCCGAGCAACCTCAATAAACCGATCATTCGCCTGCGTCTCACCGATTGAGATGCGCAGTCCTTCGTCTGGAAATGGGCGAACAGACAATCCTGCATGTTCCAGCGCCTGATGTAAAACATCAGTGCGTGACCCAAGGCGCATCCACACGAAGTTCGCATAATTTGAATTAAGTTCATAACCCATAGTGATTAGTTCACCGACAACTCGATCTCGTTCCGCTGTCACAAGCGCCACTCTCTCAAAAAGTTCACTCTCAGCACTAATCGAAGCGATGGCGGCGGCTTGCGCTAGGGAGGAAACCCCAAATGGCAATGCGGTTTTACGCAATGCATTGGTGATCGGTTCCTGGGAGATCGTGAACCCAACTCGCAGCCCAGCAAGCCCGTAAGCTTTTGAAAAAGTTCGGAGGACAACAACATTTGTATTCTCACGATATAGGCGAATTGAGTCGCTCCGCTTATTTTGCGGGACATATTCAACATAAGCTTCGTCCAGAACGATCACAATCTCACTGGGAACCGCCGCGATAAAGTTTTCAAGTTCCCTTGGGTCAACAATTTGTCCCGTTGGATTATTTGGGGAACAAATAAATATGACGCGAGTCTCTGGGGTGATTGCCTGCAACATTGCATCAAGATCATGGGTTTCATCAGGCCTGAGTGGAATTTGAATGCTTTGTGCTCCTGCTATCCCAGTCCAAATTGGGTAGGACTCAAAACTTCGCCAGGCGTACAGGATGTTGTCACCTGGTCCTGCGGCCGACTGAATTATCTGGCCGCATAACGCGACACTTCCGGTGCCCAATGCTATGTGCTCGGAGGGGACCCCAAAGTGTTGTGCAATAGCTGTGACAAGTTCGCTAGAAAATGGGTCGGGATAACGATTAATTTCAGTTGCGGCGGCAACGATCGCGGCCTGAACGCTGGGAAGTGGTGGGAAGTGACTCTCATTACTTGAGATCTTGTAGGTCGTTATGTCAGAGCGTGGTGCTGGCCGCTGACCAGCTTTGTAGGAAGGCAAGGCCTCAAGGTCCGGGCGAAGCCGAGGTCCGTCAGTTATCACGGCTCCAATTTAGGGGATGTCTCCTTTTTCCTCAACAGCGTGCTAGCAAAGTCAGGAACGTAATGATTGGCTTCCCTCGGCGGGCGAATGTGGTCGGACATTTTCGGGCGCTTAGGTAGCGTCAATTTTTCCACTTCAGGAGTGGAGTAGTCCACTGTGCTCAAGAAATGATGAATCGTGTTGAGTCTGGCCGCTCGCTTGTCATCAGCTTCAACAACAAACCATGGCGATTCCGGAATATCGGTATGCACGAACATTTCATCCTTCGCCTTTGAGTATTCCTCCCATTTCTTGATTGACTCTAAATCCGATGGTGAAAACTTCCATCGTCGCATTGGATCTTTGATTCGAGACTCAAAACGCCGTGTCTGCTCCTCATCGCTGATGCTGAACCAGTACTTCCGCAGAATAATTCCATCTTCGATCAGCATTCGTTCAAATATTGGCGCCTGGTGGAGGAACCTACGGTATTCATCGGGCGTGCAGTAACCCATGACTTTTTCGACACCTGCACGGTTGTACCAAGAGCGATCAAAAAAGCGGATCTCCCCTCTCGATGGCAGATGATTCACGTACTTTTGAAAGTACCATTCACCCATTTCGCGCTCAGAAGGTGCGGGCAGAGCCACAATTTGGGCGAGCCGAGGGTTTAGGTACTGGGTGAATCTTTTTATGGTGGATCCCTTACCGGCAGCATCGCGTCCCTCAAAGATCACAACTATTCGCTTACCTTCAACTTTGGTCCACTCCTGTAGCGTCACCAGTTCAGCCTGAAGTTTGAGCAGTGTCTTTTCATAGGGTGCTTTGGGGATTCTGTTGCTCACGATAAAAGCCTATGGCTTGTCGACTTAAAAATCCCTGCCCCCGGTGGCTCAATTAAGTAAACTCATCCCATGACCTTGCGTAGGCGGGCACTTTATGCTTCAGGTGCCGGACTGGGAGTGATCCTTTTAGGGTTTATTTTGGTGTTCACAACTTTTGCATCAGTTTCCAGTTCGCAATCCAAACTCAATGATCTTCTCTCCCCTGCGGCGCAGATGGCCGACTCGTTGCTACTTGGCCAATCTGCTGCATCCGGTGATCTCAGCGACTACGTACTCACTGGAAATGAAACTCCTTTGGCTGGATATCAAAGTGCCATTTCCACAACAAATGTTATGACCGACAATCTATTAGATCTCTTGGGTAGCAACTACCCCGAACTCACCGCCCTCGTTGAAGCGGCAACTTCAGCACAGCGAGCCTGGGTGAGTGCTGACGCCGAACCGACATTAGAAGCTATGGCAGATGGAAAACAACCGAAGGCAGGTCGTGTTACCAACAAAGCAAGGGCTTGGTCAACATTTGACTCAATGATTTCAGCGACAACCGCACTGCAAGATGAAATTGAAGTCCAGCGAGCAGACGTGAGTAATGGACTTGCTGGAAGTGCCCGAACACTTGGACTCCTCCTTATTTTGGGCGGGCTGTTACTGGTGGCCGGATTTGTTTCTTACTTTATCTACTTCCAGCGTTGGGTAATTTTCCCACTCATGGATATTCGCAAAGACCTGCAACTTTCAACGCGAGACCCAATGCACACGCATCCCATTCAACCACTGGGGCCACCTGAATTCGTTTCACTTGCAAAGGATGCTGAGTCGTTACGGCGTCAACTAGTTAGTGAGATAGATGAAGCCTCCGCGGCTCGCAAAGGACTAACCCAAGACGCTCCCCTTGTCGCAGCTATCCGAACCGAAATGCAGGTTAATAGTTCACTGCATTGCCCAGGTGTTGCAATTGCAGGACTAGCCTCAACGGCTGAGGGTGTGCTCGCCGGCGACTACTGGGATTACATTCCTTTGAGCGAGACTCAAGTTGCCCTAATGATTGCCGATGTCTCAGGCCACGGACCATCCGCGAATGTGGTTGCCCTACGGGTCCGTGCAATTCTTCGTTCTGCACTTTCAAAGGGTCTCACCCTCACCGAAGCGGTTGAGCTTGCTGCCGAATCAACTAAAAATGATGAGTCGTTCGTGACAGCGCTATTAATCTTGGTTGACGTAGAAACAAATGAATTGCACTGGCTCAATGCAGGACACCCTCCCGGCATCGGTATCACCCATGACAAAGACCTTTTCAGTCTCGAGACAACTGGTCCCCTCATCTCTTCCCTTGGTGGTGAGTGGGAGGTTCGCACGCATCCCTTCACGCCGGGAGACCTTGTCCTTGGTGTGACAGACGGGTTTCTTGAGGGCCAAGGTGCGCACAGTGCCGCCGAAGAAACCCAGGCGATTATTCGGATTCTGCGGGGCCTTGACGGACCGGTCAGGCAGAACCCTGCTGAAATTGTTGAACGACTCGTGGCCCATATTCGTGAGATTTCCCCACGCTGGCACACCGATGACGTGACCGTGGTGGCTCTCAGCCGGTTGGGTTAGCAAACACCCCTGCCACATGCCTTTCTTCCTTCATGGCAGACTGGACAGATGCGCACACGAACTCGAAATCTGCTCACTTCCCTCATTGCTGCCGCCCTGATCATTCCGATGGCAACACCCGCCCAGGCGGCGCCGATTGGTAATCCTGCAAACAACCTTAAAGGCACCGTAATAGATGACTCCATGTTCGGGCTGCACGTCAAAGATGCACAGAATGGTGTTTGGCCCACCATTAAATTTGGGTCTATCAGGCTCTGGGATAACGACACTGCTTGGGCCAACATCGAGACATCCCGGGGAGTTTTTAACTGGACGGCGCTCGATAACACGGTGGCAAATGCCAATAAGAACGGCATGAGCGACATCCTTATGGTCCTTTCCGGAACACCAGCTTGGGCCACCAATCAGCGCAACCCAATTGCCCTTCCCGCACCCGATGCATCAGGGGTCCCCGCAAATATGGCTGATTGGGACAACTGGGTTCGCGCCGTAGCCACCCGGTACAAAGGAAAGATCAAGATTTACCAGCCGTGGAACGAAGCAAACCTGAGCACTTTTTACACGGGAACCCCAGCTCAAATGGCTGAGTTGACCAAGCGCACCTACGACATCATTAAAGGCATCGATCCCAGTGCAACTATCGTCGCTCCTAGCACCGGCACTCGGCTAGGCGGGCCGTTCAAGAAGTTCTACCCAGCCTTTCTCAGGGAACTCAAAGCACTTGATTGGCCGGTAGATGTTTGGGCGGCGCACACGTACCCGGCTTCTTTGGGTAACACCAACGACCGCACGGACCTTGCTAATCGTTGGATTGACTTCCTCAAAGCAGCTGGAGCACCCAACCTGCCGCTCTGGGATACCGAAAACAACTACGGTCTAGGTGGACCGGGACCAGAAAATCCCGAGCAAGATATTGAAGGAGCGAAGGCCGCAAACTGGACCGCAATCACCTACCTCGATGCTCTTCGCCTAGGTATCTCCCGCGTGTACATGTACCAGTGGGGTCCGTTTAACGACCTATGGGGAATTCAATACAACGAAGGTGCTGCCGGTGCCATTGCAATGGACACACTCCAAGAGTGGATTGTTGGGACCACCTACCGCGGTTGCAAAGAAGTTAACCGCAAGGTGACCTGCAAATTCAGTGCAAAGGACGGAATCAACCAGGTTGTCTATTCCGAAACTGGTAGAAAAACATTCAAGGCGAAGAAGCAGTACAAGCAAATGTGCCAACTTGATGGAAGTTGCACTGCAATCCCTGCCAACGGCAAGGTGCGCACTCAAGGGCCGGTACTTCTCAAGCGCTAAAACGAGAGCTGTTAAAGGCTTCTTTCTTCAGCAACCGCATTTCCACCATCAATGGCAATGCACTGGCCTGTGACATAAGCAGAACCAGGAGTTGCAAGGAAGGCAGCTACCGCAGCTACCTCACTCGGGTTGGCACTGCGTCTCATCGGTGTGAGTTGTCCTTCGCGGTACTCGTGCTGCGTTTGTGATCCCGTCTGTATCCAGCCGGGCGCCAGTGCATTTACCGTAATGCCGTCGGAGGCGTAGTCAACGGCGAGTGATCTAGTGAGGCCAACAATTGCAGCCTTCGCTGCTGCGTACGCACTTTCCCCACGCATAGCCATCAGCGGACCGGTGACGCTGGAGATTGAAATAATTCTTCCCCATTCTGCCGCTTGCATGAACGGAAGCGCTGCGCGAGTAGCGTGCACCACGGTCATCAAGTTTCGTGACAATGACCGATTGAAATCGGCTACGTTAATATCTCCAAGTGATCCGGACTCCGCACCCACAGGTGTATTAACACTTGCCATTCCGGCATTATTTATCAGAATGTCCAGGCCGCCGCACTCAACAGCTGCTGCTTGGAAAGTTTCCAAAGTTTTCTGCTCATCAGTTAAATCACACACGTAACCGTGGACAACCCCAAGGCCACTCAACTCCAGTACGCGTTGATGAATGTGATCCCCTGTTGCCATGATGGCAACCTCTGCCCCCAGTTCGAGCAGTGCCCGTGCACAGGAAAATCCAATACCGGTTTCTGAGCCAGCTCCAGTAATGACGGCTCGCTTACCGTCGAGAGAAAGCCAACTCGGTGTCACTGGGAGATCCTCGACAGCGCTTGCGCGAACAACTCAGTGTGCAGTTCAATATCTGCCAAAGAAGTCTCGGGACACATTAAAGCCATATTGTGAAATGGTGTCATGAGTAGTCCGCGATTACTCATAAATAAATGTAGAAACTCTTCCAATTCACCGTCATAGGCTTGGGCCGACTCTGTGCCATTTAATGGAGCGGGTGAGCAGAATCGATACTCCGCACGCGCACCAATTTGAGCGACCGACCAAGGCATTTGCGTATCTGCGAGTACTTTTTCTACCCCTGCTCTGAATTGTGATGCAAGTTCAATCATGTGATCAAATGCTTGCGGTGTCAGAACTTCACCGAGGGTTGCTCGCATTGCGGCCGTGGACATGGCGTTACCCGCGAGTGTTCCGCCAACCCCACCAACGTCCTCTAAATCAGCGTCAGGGGAATTGAGAATCTTGTCGGCTAATTGTTGGGAGATGCCGTAGGCGCCGCACGGGATTCCTCCACCAATACTTTTGCCGATTACGAAAATATCTGGCTTCAAATCCCATTCGGTTGTGCATCCACCCCAGCCCGCCGAGAATGTGTGTGTTTCATCAATGAGTAAAAGGGCCGAGTATCTATCGCACAACTCTCGCAGTCCGGTGAGGAAGCCCGGTTGCGGTAACACGATGCCAATGTTCGTTAGTGCTGGCTCGGTGATGACAACCGCAACATCGCCATGAGCTAGAGCAGCCTCCACTGACTCAAGATCATTAAACTCCGCAACCCTTGTTGTCTGAGCAATATCTACTGCTGGGCCGACATTGCCTTCTCGCAAAATTGCTGTCCCGTTAGGTCCAGTCCGCACTAGGGTTTCGTCAACTGCCCCGTGATAGGAGTAGGAGAACGCCAAAACTTTTGACTTCCCGCTCACTTGGCGCGCAATGCGCAGTGCCCACCTGTTGGCATCGGTTGCAGTCAAAGTAAAAGACCACAACGGCAAACCGAATCTGCAAGTCAATTCATTGGCTACCCATTCGGCGTCTGCCGTGGGCATCATCGTCGTAATTCCGCCCTGCTCGGCAATGCGCTTCTGCACAGCATTCGTGGTGGGAACCGGCGAATGCCCCGCCATCGCGGCGGTGTCACCCAGAGCAAAGTCAACATACTCATTACCGTCGACATCAGTGATTTGATTTCCATGGGCTTTCTGTAGATACAGGGGATAGCCACCGGACCATTTGTTCATCCACGTCATCGGAACTCTGCCGAGCAGGTGATCACTAGCCAGGTACAACGCACGTGAGGAAGGTGTTCTACTCAGATGTAGTGCCTTTTCACTTGAGAGCTCTTGGGTTAATTTCGCGCGATCCAGCACAATTGGTCCCTCTCATGATGCTCGGAGACACTCCAGTCTTGTCAACGAATTGGGTCGCCCCCATTCTATTGACCCTTGTAACGACCTTGTACCAGCTTCCGCGTGGCCATTCACAAATTCGACCTGTGCGCACAGTCTTAAGCCATTTTGCCCACCCGTTTCCTACCGGGTCTTCCACAAGGGTTGGGAACTATCAGGTAGTGACATTGCAGAGGTGTGTTGATTTGATGCCAGCGACTCGATCCCCGAGTATTCATCTGTCGATGCAATTGTTCTTATATTTTTCCCAGCATCTTTCGAATGGTCAT
>JAFMCP010000114.1 GCA_017857705.1 Candidatus Nanopelagicales bacterium | reverse complement strand
AATTGCGTCACAGCGAATGTTGCGCCCAGTTGCTCTTTCCTCAGTAGAACTTCAATGCCTTGGTCGAAGCCCGTTGCGGCTGGGTGCAGGTCAGGAAAAGCAGCCACCCCAATTTCAAATGATCCAAATGACTGGGCCATCTCGACCAGTTCTTCAGCATGGGTAAAACCCCCAGGGGTTGTGACCCACGGAGCTGCTGGACCTTGGGCAGGATCCCCGCGCAGTGCCAAAATATTCGTGATTCCCGCTTGCTCGAATTGTTGGAGAATCTCGTGGACTTCTGTTTTTGTGGCTCCAACGCATGTCAGGTGAGCGATTGTCCGATATCCAGTTTTCTCAAAAATGTCACACGCAATTTTTATTGTTCGCTCTCGTGTACTACCACCCGCACCATAGGTGATAGACACAAAATTGGGACTGACCGAATCAAGCTCATGTATTGCCGCAAAAAGGCTCGCTTCCCCTTCAGGGGATTTCGGTGGAAAGAATTCAAATGAAATTGTCGGGTGATCAACGCGCATTAAAATACTTTGCTTCCGGGTGGTGCACGAGGATCGCAGACGTGGATTGCTCGGGGTGTAATTGGAATTCCTCGGAGAGCTCCACTCCAATGCGAGCTGGATCAAGAAGTTCACAAAGCTGAATCTGGTCTTCAAGATTCGGACACGCCGGATACCCAAAGGAATACCGCGAACCTCGATAGCCCTGGTCAAGAATTTCCTGAAGGTCTGTTGAGTCTTCACCTGAGAAATTCAATTCGCTTCGGACTCGAGCATGCCAGTGCTCGGCCAGAGCTTCGGTGAGTTGTACGGAAAGCCCATGCAGTTCCAAATACTCACGGTACGCGTCCTTGGCAAATAGTTCGGATGCCGCGACGCTAACCGCATTACCCATGGTGACTACATGGAAGGCTACGACATCAATTTGACCTGACTCTTTGGATGCGAAAAAATCCGCGAGGCATAATTTTCGATCGCGACTTTGCCTGGGGAAAGTGAATCGGGTTCGTTCCTGACCTTTTTCAGGGCCTTCATGGTGAAGGATTACTAGGTCATTACCCTCGGAATAGCAAGGGAAATACCCGTAGACGACCGCTGCCTCAAGCCAGCCATTGGCCTGGGCTTCATTGAGCAGCAACCGCAGGCGCGGTCGCGCTTGATCTTCGATCATGGATTGGTAGGTATCCCGATTGCCCTTAAGCCCCCACTGTCCGACAAATAACGCGCGTTCGTCGAGCATGTCGAGATAGTCGGCCAAGGCAATGCCTTTCACCACCCGACTTCCCCAAAATGGTGGAGTAGGTATCACATTGTCTGAGGCTACATCGCTGCGTTCAGTGCTAATTACTTCGTCGATGTCCCGGTTAACCTTTTTAACTCTTCGTTTTCGGAGTTCGGGCAGTTGGGCATCTGCGTCACCACGCTTGATAGCCATCATGGTGTCCATGAGAGCAAGTCCTTCAAAGGCATCTTTTGCATAGCGAACAGTTCCTTGGAACTGTGAACTCAAGTCTTCCTCGACGAAGGCTCTAGTCAGCGCGGCGCCACCTAAGATTACCGGCCATTTTTCAGCGAGCCCAGCCTTATTCAACTCCTCAAGATTCTCGCGCATCACAACCGTGCTTTTCACCAACAAGCCTGAAAGGCCAATGACATCAACATCATTTTCCTGCGCCGCCGAGATGATCGCACTGATCGGTTGCTTAATACCAATGTTCACTGTCGCGAAACCATTATTCGTTAAAATAATGTCAACGAGGTTTTTACCGATGTCATGGACATCGCCCTTGACCGTAGCGAGAAGAATTTTTCCTCGGCCTGCATCGGATTCAACCTTTTCCATGTGAGGCTCGAGGTAGGCCACGGCCTTTTTCATCACTTCCGCCGACTGCAAGACGAACGGCAACTGCATTTCCCCATTGCCAAAAAGCTCACCAACGGTTTTCATACCGGCTAACAAGAAGGTATTGATGATCTCCAGTGGCTTGATTCCTTGCGCCATGGCTTCATCGAGATCAGATTCAAGCCCCTTTGCTTCACCGTCAATAATCCTTTGTGGTAGACGTTCATCCATGGGCAAGAGAGCGAGTTCCTCAACTACCGAGAGCCGACGGGCTGCGGTTTCTGCGTTTTCAAATAGTTCCAAGAATTTTTGCAGTGGATCATAGGTAATTTCACCCTGCTCGTTGTACTCCCGACGGTCATAAATCAGATCCAATGCAACATTGCGTTGTTCTTCCGGGATACGCGCGAGGGGCATGATCTTTGAAGGGTGCGCAATCGCGGAGGTAAGCCCGGCGGCAACTGCCTCATGAAGAAACATTGAATTCAGCACAATTCGAGCCTGTGGTTTGAGCCCAAATGAAATATTGCTAATTCCCAGTGTGGTTTGAACAGTGGGAAATTCTGAAGTGAGAATACGAATTGCTTCCAATGTTTCCACACCATCACGCCTAGTTTCTTCTTGACCGGTTGCGATGGGGAAAGTCAACGTGTCCACCAAGATATCGGACACGTTGAGTGACCAATTTTCTGTCAAGTCCTTTATTAGGCGTCGTGCGACTTGTACTTTCCAGTCAGCGGTGCGCGCCTGACCCTCTTCATCAATAGTGAGGGCAACAACTGCCGCTCCATGTTCCTTCACCAACGGCATGATTCGGGCGTAGCGGGATTCGGGGCCATCACCGTCTTCGAAATTGACAGAGTTAACCAACGAGCGACCACCAAGGCGCTCGAGACCTGCTTGTAAAACATTAGGCTCAGTTGAGTCCAACATGATCGGCAATGTTGACGCTGTTGCCAGTAGTGACGCGAGATGCGACATGTCGGCGACGCCGTCGCGTCCCACGTAATCCACACTGAGATCGAGCATGTGGGCACCGTCGCGGATTTGCTCCTTGGCGATATCCACACAGGCTTGCCAGTCGTCGGCTAAAAGTGCTTCACGAAACGCCTTGGAACCATTGGCGTTAGCGCGCTCTCCAATAGCAAGATACGTTAATTCTTGACGGAATGGAACTTGCTGGTACAAAGAAGCCGCCCCAGGTTCATCAATTCGGGCGCGGGATCTTTGGACTGGGGGCGCAACAAAAGCATCTTTGATTGCTCGGATATGAGCCGGTGTTGTGCCGCAGCACCCACCAACGAGTGTGACACCGAATTCGGCGTTGAAGTCAATCAGTGATGTGGCCAGTTCCGCCGGGCTCAAGTCATAGACCGCCCCCTTTGGCCCCAACACAGGCAAACCCGCATTGGGCATACACGAGAGTTGGAGGTCTGTTCGTTGCGAGAGAGTGCGCAAATGCTCACTCATTTCATTGGGTCCCGTTGCGCAGTTCAAGCCGATCACGTCAATGTCAAGCGGCTCGAGCGCACTGAGTGCAGCCCCGATTTCTGACCCCATCAACATTGTTCCATTGGTTTCGATTGTTACTGAAGCAATGACGACAATGTCTCGGGCTGGATCAGTCGCTTCAATGGCTTCGCGGGCACCATTGATTGCCGCCTTAGCCTGTAAAAGATCTTGGGTTGTTTCGATGAGTAGGGCATCGACGCCGCCATCGATGAGCCCACGACTGGCCTCACGGTATGCCTGCTTGAGAAAGTCGTAGGACGTGTGGAGAAGTGTCGGAAGTTTCGTACCCGGCCCCAAAGACCCAAGCACGTACCTTGGCCCATCCCCTACTTCTCGTGCGTATTCGTCAGCGACTTTACGAGCAATTTGCGCTCCCGCGTAGGACAGTTCATAAATTCGATCCTCGATTCCGTATTCTGCAAGGTTCGCCCAATTGCACCCGAAGGTATTGGTTTCAACTGCATCTGATCCGGCTTCAAAGTAGGCCCGATGCACACCGGCAACAACCTCAGGCCGAGTGATGTTGAGGATTTCATTGCACCCCTCATGACCTTCAAAATCGTCGAGGGTGAGGTCGACGTCTTGGAGCATCGTTCCCATAGCGCCGTCAGCGACAATAATGCGGCTGTTCAGTGCATCGCGGAGACCGCTCATGTGAACCTTTCCCAAGTAAATAGCGAGAACAGTGATCGCACATGAACGAAATGGCTCTTTGAGTTCTTCTCGTTCATTTTGCGAGCTGTTCGCCAGAGGTCATTGTGACCGAAGACTCAGGGAGGCCTCCCTAACAGAGGTTCCATACTATCAAAGCCATCGATCAAAATAACCTAATGACCGCCCTTTTAACGACTTGGTTTTTTCGCCGTCTGGTCCTAGTTGGGAGTGAAGGGGAATTGGCGCATGCTTCCATCAGCCCAAGGTTGCGTGATGGGAGATAGCCTCTTGGCCGTGCGCTGCTGCTGCAGGATCACCTGCATGACCTGCAAGGTTCCCGCGGATGCTGAATTTGTGTAAAGGTTCGTCATTTCTGTTGGATCAGCCGTCAAGTTATAGAGCTCAAATTGGTCGGCTGGCGG
>JAFMCP010000113.1 GCA_017857705.1 Candidatus Nanopelagicales bacterium | reverse complement strand
CCGGGACCTGAGTCGGTCAGCGTGCCGTCGAGGTCAAACAGAATTAAATCAAGTTCACGGTTTAGCATTAGGGAATCATGGCACTCCCGAAAATTATTGCCCACCGCGGTGCAAATGACACTGAGCCCGAGCACTCGCTCGCAGCCTATATTCGGGCAATTGAATTCGGGGTTGACGCGGTTGAGTGTGATGTTCGGTTGACCAATGACGGCACATTGGTGTGTGTGCATGATCGTCGAATTGATCGCACGAGTTCCGGGCGCGGGTCTGTGTCGGGCCAATTGCTCGCGGATTTAGTGACCAATGATTTTAGTGGCAGCCTTGATGACTGGATTGATTTCGAGGACCCGAGACCGGATGCAAGCCGAACCCGATTACTGACTTTGGAAACCCTGCTGACCACGATCCTGGACTTCTCCCAAACTATTGAGTTTTCAATTGAGACGAAGCACCCGGTGCGGTATGGAAAATATGTTGAACGCGAGTTGTTTGAGGTTTTGGAGCGATACGGTTTGACCAAGCTGCAGAATGGAAATGAATTTCCGCGAGCGAGAGTCATGAGTTTCAGTCAATTTGCCGTTCAGCGATTCAAAAAAATGTCACCCTTGACCGAAGTTGTTTACTTAGCCGGTAAGCCTCCCCGCCGCTTTCGCAATGGTTCGTTGCCCGAGGGAGTTAGCATTTCAGGCATTGATATGCATTACCTGAAAAAGGATCCTGATTACGTTAATCGCGTACATTCATTCGGTCATAAAGTACATGTATGGACAGTTGATCAAATGGATGACGTTGATCTTTGCTTACAACTGGGAGTAGATGCAATTATTAGTAATCATCCGGGTGAGGTAATTGCTAGGGTTAAAAAATGGAGCCTGCACTCGTCACCCGCGGTTTAGGCAAGAATTACGGGGAACTCGCCGCCCTTGTTGACATGACGTTGACGGTTGAAGCAGGTGTTGTGTTTGGATTCCTTGGACCTAATGGAGCTGGTAAAACAACAGCTATTCGTGTGCTCATGGATGAAATTCGACCGAGCAGTGGGACCGCCTCAATTTTTGGGTTAGACGTTCACAAAGATAGCGTCACTTTGCGACACAAGATTGGCTACCTGCCAAGTGAACTTCAACTTTATCCAAATATGACCGGTGCGGACTTGATTCATTTCTTTGCAAACCTTCGGGGTGGTGTTGACATGAAATACGTCAACGTCTTGGTTGAACGCTTTGATGTGCAAATGACCAAAAAGATTGGTGACCTTTCCTCGGGAAATCGACAGAAAATCGGAATTATTCAAGCATTCATGAACAAGCCTGAATTTCTGATTTTAGATGAACCAAGTGGGGGTCTGGATCCGTTGATGCAACGTGAACTTCAAAGTTTAATGAGAGAAACTGCTGACTCGGGTGGAACTGTTTTCCTATCAAGTCACACTCTCAGTGAAGTTCAGCGTGTGTCTGATCAAGTGGGAATAATTCGCAACGGAAAACTTATCGCACTTGAATCGATCGGGAGTTTGCGGGGAAAAGGCATTCGAAAAATTGAAATCGAGCTAGCTAGTGAGCCCGATGCGAGTGACTTTGCGGGTATTACGGGAATTCGAAATTTATTGATTGAGCGAAATCGAGTATTCATCTCCTATGAAGGGAAAATGGACACTCTCTTGTCGGTAGTGATGCGCAAATACGAATTGCGCGACATAAGCACGAATGAGGCCGACTTAGAGGAAGTATTCCTAACGTATTACCACGATGAAACTGCGTGATGTTCGCATGAGTGCGATTTATTTCCGAAGCCTGACTTCCCACACTCGAGCGGTTGCTCTGGGTGTATTTGCACTTTCCGTTCTATTCGTTTTTGGCATGGCTGTTTATCGCGGCATTGACATGTCACTATTTGATCAATTGCCGGAGAATCTCCTTTCCTTGATTGGTGTTGGATTCGATGCTGATGTTGCATCTTTGGCGTATAACGCAATTTTCTCCACCTATGGCGCACTTCTGCTGGGTGGAATCGCAATCTCGATCGGAGCTCGTGAAGTCGCCGGGCGTGAACGCGATGGAACCATTGGATTGTTGCTGGCAAATCCGGTCAGTCGGGGTCGGCTCGTTGTCGAAGGCGCCCTGGCCCTGTTAACGCTCTACGTTGTTGCAGGAGTTGTGCTGTTTGGTGTGGGTCTGTTGGCCCCACAAATCCTTGAGGTCAGCATTGCCGGACTGAGCATCGGGGGATTCGTCACCCAAATGGTCATCGGAACGTTGTTTTATGGTTTTTTGGCTCTGGCGGTCGGCGCCTGGACCGGTAAGTCGCAGGTCGCAATTGGAATCAGTTCTGGCGCCTTGATTGTGTCATTTTTAGGTGCAGGGCTGCTACCGCTGATTTCAGGTTGGGAGGAATTTGCTCGGCTGTCTCCTTGGTACTACATCAATGCAGGAGACCCCCTGCGAAATGGACTAGACATTGGTGCAGTCGCCATCCTTGGGAGTGCAAGTGCACTTTTTGTGCTGCTGGCTTGGATCGGTATTAACCGCAGAGATCTGTTGTCCCGATCTGTGAATATTCGAATTCTTGATCGGCTCAGGGGGAACACATTTACCGCACATCTTGCGGAGCGGGTTGCCGGACGAACACTGGTCTCCACGATTTGGATTAAAACCGTCTCGCAGTTTCAAGTATTGACGCTCATGGTGGCAATTTTCATGTTTGCATTGATGGGTTTGGTCATGGGGCCGATCTATGCGTACATGGGAACGACCATGTCGCAACTTGCCGACTCCTACCCACCCGAAATGCTGGCGTTTTTCGGCGGAGGGGACTTTGGAACCGCGGAAGGCTTTTTCCAATTGGAAACCTTTGGACTAGTGGCGCCGCTTGCGATCATGGTGGTAACAATTGCAATTGGTGCTAAGTCAATCGCGGGTGAAGAAAAAGATCAGACCCTGGGCCTTTTACTCGGTAACCCGGTTTCCCGCGGTTATGTGCTCACCCAGAAACTCATAGCGATGTTTATTTGGGGAATTGTCGTTGCGTTTGCAACTTTTGCGGGAGTTGCTTTGGCAAATCTACTTTTCAATCTTGGAATGGACTACCTAAATATCTTGGCTATATCCGTGCAATTGCTGCTTTTGGGATATCTGTTCGGTGGTCTCGCAGTTTTGATGGGTGCTGCATTCGGTCGGGTAGGCCTTGCCGTGTCAGTGAGCGCTGGTGCTGCGCTGGTGCTGCAGGTGCTGAACGGGATGGCGGAAGTTAACGATGGCTGGTGGGAGAAATTCACACCTTATTACTGGTACAGCGGGACCGATCCGCTTAACAATGGTTTTAGCATCACAGGAATCCTCATTTTGTCAGTCGCCACTGGAATCACCATTAGTGCTAGTTACCCGCTACTTAACGGTCGTGACTTGCGAGGTTAGTTAGTTTGACAAGCGTCTTGCCAAATGCCCTCGGGCACTTGGGAGTCCGCGGGATAAACGGTGGGGTCGTTCATATCGGTGGTTCCACAGACCTCGCTTCGATCTTTGAGGATCCAGAACTCGCCTTCAGCTTGGAACACCTCGGTGACGGTGATCGCGGTTTCTGCATCAGTTCCAATTGTGGGAAAAGTGGTTGCCCAACCATCAAGGCAGGTGAAACCGTCCAATGACAGAAGGGAAGCTTGGGAACCGGTTGCGACAAGGTTGTCTGAGATTGCTGCGGAAAGGGTTGCCTCGTCACACACGGCCATGCCGCCGACACTGGGATCAGCAGTGGAGTTATCACTATTTGAACATGCGGTTAATCCCATGCTCAACATTGCAAGGGTAAGGAGGGTGGCTCCTCCAGTGATAATTGTGTACGGCATCGTAATTTCTCCCTATTTCCGTTGCAATTCTCACAATGTTAGCCGCGCGAGTTAAGTTTTTGCGAGTTCAGGTAAGTTTCCGCACTATGGCAAAGAAAACACAGGGAAAGAACAATCGCGCAGACTCCTCGGCAGTTGCTGACCTCGAAGGTGAAGTGCCGGTAGTTGGTATGCGGGAACCATGTCCCTGTGGATCCGGCCGCCGTTACAAGGCGTGCCACGGTCGCGAAGCTTCAAAAGCTGTTGCAGCTCCCAACCGACCTTTTCAAGGATTCGCGAGTGAATGCGACATAGTTGCAATGCGTGAACTGATCCCTTCCGCGACAGCAGAATTGACTCTCAAGCCTGGAATTGCTGATGGACGCAGAGTGACCTTGGCAACCGTATTGCCAATGGCCTATCCCGCACTCGTGCGCGCGAACGGTGACATTTTGCTAGGGCTGCAAATTAACACGGGAAGCGGCGATCCCTCTCGCGACCTTGCCAATGCACTACAACGCGCATTGGACGCGCCATATGGCGAACCTGTTGGACTTGAGCGGGTCAACACAGACTCACCCTCGGCACAAGACTTTATCGATGCCTCCGTTGCCTTGGATGTCATGGTTCATGAAAATTTTGATTTCTGGATTGAAGAGGACGCCGATTTAACAGATGAAA
>JAFMCP010000112.1 GCA_017857705.1 Candidatus Nanopelagicales bacterium | reverse complement strand
AAGACCTCCACATTGCAGTTGCATCCCGGACCGCTGCTTGCTGAATAACCGGATCTTGCAAAGTTTGCCAAGCGCAAGCGAGGGTCTGGGTTCGCAGCCCGCCGTAGATCGACGCATCAACCCAATAGGAACGACCGCTTTTGTGATCATCAATCCAGGAATACATGAGTTCACGGAAACGATCGACCATCGCTTGATTCTGTTTATTCACTCCACGGAATAAAAGGGGCAAAGCCCAGTCCAATGAGTTGATATGGCGATTACCCGAAAGGTCCGCTGAAGACTGCGAACGCCAATTCGGGTTCTGTGTGAGTGTGTAGGTTCCACCCTTGCCCAGGTCTACTTTCCCGGCCATCAATGCCTTCGCCTTGGTCCGTTGCTTACTCGCCGACATTGGGAACAGGCTGGTGCACCAACTGCCAAGGGCAGTTGGCATTACCGGCGGGGCTGGAGCAGGAGCAGCTTCAATCACGGGAGCAGGAGCTGGATCAACCGTAACCACCGGGGTTGGTTCAGTGACGGGAACATCTTCAGCGTGGGCCACTGAACCGAAAGTTGCCACAGAAAGCGCAGCGCACACCACGATGGTGGTTGTGCGCGCTGGGAGAAGTCGACCTCTAGGTCGCAGCGACGACATGTGTTACATCATCACCCGAGAGGGGGTGGTTATGTCAAGCCGGGGGTCGAATCAAAGGCCGCTGCCCGCTCATTTGCCGCCTTCATTGAAGGAGAAGTGGGGCCCAGTACCCATCCAAGACTGCCCAGCATCCCGGCCACAACAGGTTTCACGGCCGTGAGTGGAATTGTGGGCAATCCCAATAATTCACGCTGATATTTGGGCATTGTCGCTGCGGCGCCTGCAAAGAGTGCGCTGTAAGGAGGCTTAGCCGCTAGTGGGACCGGGGCATTTCGCACAAATTTCACGGTGCGTAGTGCTCGTTCACCTCCACAGAGATCCGGCTTGAATGCGTTGAGTTGATCTTGGAGCTCATCAAAGCTTCGTGGGGGATCGGCGACACCCACCATTTCACCGGCGATTGCCCATTCGCGGACGTACTGATCTGGTCCACCGGGGATTGCTCCACCCCACACCAAATGCGTTGTCAGGAACGAGTCTGCGAAAGCAACGTGAACCCACCTCAATAGATCTGAGTCGGTTGCCTTGTAATCTTTCTCCTCGCCTTGGGCGGTCACGTACGTTCCCGTTACTTTTCGATGCATCCCGCGGACCCGCGCGCATTCCCGCTCTGCCATTGCCGTGTCACCAAATGTCACCACTGTCAACCACTGGGTAGTACCCGAGAGCCGGCCCAGAGGATCTGCTTCATAACGCGAATGTTCATCAACACCTGCAAGGGCTCCCGGGTGCAGAGCCTGCATGAGCAGAGAACGCACCCCGCCAACCAACGTTGGCAGCGAACCGTGCACGGCCCACGTCGCCGAACCAGGACCAAAGAATCCCTTGTCAGTTCCGCCACTCAACTGGGTAACCCACTCTGGCGCTCCGTCGGCTTCGCCCGAGACCATGCGCCTAAAACCTGAGGCGGTTTTCTCTCGCACAAGGGAAAGGGGGTTAATCACCATCTAACTGTGCCCAATAAAAGCAAAATCCGCACCTTGAAAGACATAAATATTAAATGGCGCAGCGGCCTGCCATTTGCAGGGCGGCCAAGAAACGATGAAAAGAACTGGGCCCGCCGTGGAGGAGGTTACGGCGGGCCCAGCCTGTGCCATTCGTTCAGATAAGTTGTTAGCTCGTCGGATCAGCCGCCGTCAGGGTCAGTGGGACCATGAGGGTTTGACCATTGCGCAGCACAGTGAGTTCAATCTGATCACCCGGTGCATTTGCGCGAATCGCAACAATGAGTCCAGTTGAGTCGCTAATTAGATTTCCCTCAACCTTGGTAATGACGTCACCGTCTTGCAAACCAGCGGAATCAGCGGGTGAACCTGGAGTCACCGCAGCAACCGCTCCACCGGGTCCGGCAAAGTCCATGTCGAGTTGAACACCGATGATCGGCGTCTGGGAAGTGCCAGTGTTGATCAGTTCATCAACAATTCTTTTTGCAGTGTCAATGGGAATGGAAAAACCAAGCCCGATACTTCCCGAAGCATCACCCAAACCAAGTGTTGCAATCGCAGAGTTGACCCCGATTACTTCGCCGGATGCGTTAACAAGCGGGCCTCCGGAGTTGCCCGGATTAATTGCAGCATCTGTTTGGATTGCGTTGATGTAGGCCAAATCACCACGGCCACCAGCGGTCACCGGTCGGTCAAGTGCACTAATGATTCCCGAGGTTACGGTTCCTTGGAGTCCAAGAGGTGAACCAATAGCAATTGCAAGGTCACCGACATTGACCGCGTCTGAACTACCAAGGGTCAGTGCAGGTAATTCAGTTCGATCAACTTTCACCACCGCTATGTCATAACCTGGATTAGCGCCGACGAGTTTTCCCGTAGCTGTCGAACCGTCAACAAAAGTCACTTCAATTGTTCCGCCATTGCCTGCATCACCCACAACGTGATTATTAGTAACGATGTATCCGTCAGAGCTGACCACGAATCCAGTTCCGGTGCCTTCGCCCTGTGAGCCGGAAACGTTCAACTGAACGACGGAGGGCTGCACCGCTGCAGCAACGGCGGCTATTGAACCGACAGCCGGCTCGACCGATCCACCAGCTGAAATCATGATGGGTGAACTCGAATTGCTCTGGGCCACGGTGTAACCGACAGCGCCACCCACTGCACCAGCAAAGAGTGCGATGAGTGCGGCGCTCGTGATTAATAATCCAAATTTAGATTTTTCCTTCGGTGCCTCATTTGCGGGTGTGGAAACATTTGGGGGTGCATTAAATGGGGGAACGGGACTTTCAGTTACCAACGTTCCCACTATCGTCGTCTCACCCGTAGGCAAAATCTCTGGCGTACTCGTCATTTCATTCCTCCTGTTTAATTTCCTGTGACCATTAGAGCGAACAGACACTGATTCGGCTCCACCAAAATCGGGAATTGGCAAAGCCCAAACATGATCTTTACCTTTCCCTTACATAACTCCCCAAAAACTCCCGCAGCTAGAGTTCAACCGTGCGTGAAGTCAGCAGTCCTGAACAGGCAGCGCTAGCACTCGCCCACGGGCACCTGGCGATCCTGCCGACCGAAACGGTCTACGGGCTCGGTGCTGACGCAGATAACCGAGAAGCTGTGGCCAGAATCTTCACAACTAAGAATCGCCCTGCCAATCACCCGGTGATCGTGCACATTTCCCAACAAGAGCACATATATATGTGGGCAACCCAAATCCCCGATTACGCGGTCGATCTGGGAACGGCCTTCTGGCCTGGGCCAATGACCCTTGTTCTCAATCGACTTCCCAGAGCCGGGGACTACCTCACCGGAGGGCAAGAGACGATCGCCCTGCGCGTCTCCAATCACCCAGTCTTCCAAGAAGTTCTCAAAGAACTCGCCCACAAAACAAATGATCCATCAGTTGGTATCGCCGCACCGAGTGCGAACAGATTCGGCAGTGTGAGCCCAACAACACTCGCGCATGCAGTTGAAGAGCTCGGTGATCACCTCACTGACGAGGATGTTGCCCTCAACGGCGGCAGTTCACGTGTTGGTGTGGAGTCAACGATTATCGATGCAACCGGAAGTGAACCAATCATTCTGCGTCACGGCGGAATCACAGCTGAAGACATTGAAAGTGTTATCAAACTTTCCCAAAGCGAAAGTGATGTGCGAGCACCTGGCACCCTCGCCTCTCACTACGCGCCAAACAAACAACTTCGATTGATAACCCATAGTGAATTGCTCGACACACAACCCGGTGCTTTGATCGCAATGAGTGATGTTGAAACACCATTTGGTTTCACAAGAATGGCAACACCTAAGAATGTTAATGAATACGCGCAATTGTTGTACGCGGCAATTCGTGATGCGGATAAATCCAGTGAGTCTGTTATTTACGTTGTTCCCCCGACCGGAGGCGGAATCGCCGCAGCGATTCGCGATCGACTTAATCGTGCGGCAACGAAATAATCAGCACGGTTAAAAGTTACGCCCAACCTAATTCGTGTAATCGTTCGTCACTGATCCCAAAATGATGGGCAACCTCGTGGATCACGGTGATTCCCACCTGAGACACAACTTCTTCTTCTGTTGAGCACCGTCGCAGGATCGGCTTGCGGTAAATAGTTATGTGATCTGGCAAAAAACCCGAATACCCCGTTCCACGCTTAGTCAGCGGAACCCCGTGATACAAACCCAACAATCCAGGTCGCCCCGGCTTTTGCTCCTCAACGAAAACCGCGACGTTGTCCATTAACTCACCTAAACCCGCAGGGATGGTGTCCAATGCTTCACTGACCAATATTTCAAACTGATCCAGTGGGACGTCAATCACTTCGCGCCTCTCACGTGTAAACCCTCACATGTGAGGCCGGCTACCGCTCACTCAGGTCTCTCCCCTACACTTTCGAAGTTGTTTCAGGTCCCCATCGTCTAGTGGCCTAGGACGCTGCCCTTTCACGGCGGTAACGCGG
>JAFMCP010000111.1 GCA_017857705.1 Candidatus Nanopelagicales bacterium | reverse complement strand
GGTCGATTTTTGCCGCGAGCGCCGGTTCAGGCTGCGCCCCTACTACTCGATCAACTTCTTTTCCGTTCTTCACCATAACAAGTGTGGGGATTGATCGGGCGTCGTATTGAGTGGCCGAACGTGGATTGTCATCCACATTAATTTTGACGACTTTTAGCGACCCTGCATACCGGGCAGCTAATTTCTCAAGGACCGGTGCCACCATCCGGCATGGACCACACCACGGGGCCCATAGGTCAATCAAAACCAATTTGTCTGTCTCCAGCGCACCTGTCAGAGACGTATCGGTGGCATTGGCAATCCATGGGAGTGGCTTTTTACAGGATGCGCAGGCAGGAGTGCCTGAACTTGACACCGGGACGCGATTCTTAGTTCCACAATGGGGGCAGGGTGTGATGTGAGAATCAGTGGCCATGATCCGAGGATAATTCACGCAGTGAGTGGAATGCGCGCTTGATCGTGAGCTTCAAGGCACTACCGTGTAGTCATCCCAAATTGGGATGGAGACGAATTTGGATTTAGGCAAATTCGCACTCTGGAGTAGTCGAGTACGGAGGACGAGATCGTGACTGACTCGGCATTGGGTCTTGATGGACTACTGGGGTGGTCACAGGCGCGCCAAGTCGCATTTTTAGCCGGGCGACCTCTTCCTTTTGCTCTCGCTCGACTCGACGAGGCCAACGGTTCATTACTCGGTGAATCATTGGTTGCAATTTCCGATGAACCCAGTGCAGACGTCGCCGAATTCGACGGCTACGCCTTATGCGCCGCGGGGCCTTGGACGGTCATCGAGTTAGCACCGGACGTGGCTCTTCCTCAGCATTACGCCACAAAGTTGCGTGCCTTTGAGCCGATACCCCCGCACACCGACGCCGTACTCGCACTCTCACAAGGCCAGATCCGGGAGATTCAGCCAGGTGAGCACCAACTCATTGCATTTGATTCACTCAATGGAACACCCGATGAAAATGCCCGCCCCGAATTCGGCTCCGGAATTATTCGTCAGGCGGCGATCGCTAGTGCCGGGCGCGAGCTCGTTCCTGCTGACTCACTGATTACCCCGCAAGTGATCTCACTCGCGGCGGCGGCCGGTTACGACCATTTACGAATTTGCCGACCACCCGTTGTGAGCACATTGATTATTGGTGCTTCACTTCTTGAACAAGGGGCACCTCGCGGTGGCCGAGTGCGCGACGCATTAGGCATCAGCGTCCCCGCATTTGTTGGTGCACTCGGCGCACGAGGCAACCCACATGTACGGGCACCTGAAACTCGGGATTTACTCCTTGAGGAAATTGATGACTCACACGCTGACCTACTCATCACAACTGGATCAACGGCTCCCGGAGGAGCTAACCTGTTACGTAATGTTCTTCGGGATCTTGCGGCGCACTGGTTAATTGATGGAGTCACTATGACACCTGGTGCTCAAGTTCTCCTCGCGCGTTTACCCGATGGAAAACTTCTGCTCGGCCTTCCCGGAGATCCTCGCAGCGCACTCGCTGCTCTGCTGACCGTTGCTCCACCACTGGTTGCTGGTCTGCGCGGAGCTAAATGGATTGAGAGCACACAAACTGCTGTACTCATTGATGAAACTCCGTTGCCCGAATACGCCGAGGACACCGCAGTAGTTCCGGTACGGGTTACTCAAAGTCCCGCCGGTCGGACGGCACAGGTATTGCACGTTGGCGGACCTGCAGGTTTAACCGGGTGGGCGAATGCAACCGACTTCGCGATTGTTCCGCCAGGACTAGGTTCACCGGGTGACGTTGTCATGACACTTTCCTCCTTGGGAGGGTAATAGCAATGGCTAAGCGCACCTCTGACACCTTTGCTGGCATGATTAATGGCGTGAGAGCGGTAGGCAATTGCGATGCATGACGCTAGAAGCGGTAATTCCCACAGATCACGGGACGAGAAAGAAGAAACCGAATCCGGGGAATCCATTCGGTCTTTGCTCTTTCGCGGCAGCAAAATCTCCCCGATCCAGAACGTCAGCTTGCGAATCGGTGTTGCAGTTTTTGCCCTTGTCATTACCGCACTGATTGTCTACTTCGAGCGTACGTGTTACGCGGACCGCGGTGTCACCGGTGAACTCACCCTGGTTGACGCTTTCTATTACGCAACCGTGAGCCTTTCAACAACCGGATACGGCGACATTGTTCCGGTGTGCGAGTCCTCTCGAATTGTCAACGTTCTCGTAATCACACCCCTTCGCTTCCTCTTCCTGATTGTTCTGATCGGCACGACGATCGAAGTCTTGACCAAAAAAACTCGAAGTGAAATCCGCTCCCGACAATGGAGGAAGAAAGTGGAAAACCACACCATCATCATTGGGTACGGAGTCAAAGGTCGAAGTGCCGCCAAAGCGCTCCTCGACGCTGGTTACAACCCCAACACAATCGTTGTTGTCGCACCCGATCGCGAGTCATGTGATGTGGCAACGCGAGATGGGCTGGTCGCCTTCGTTGGTGACGGTCGCCAAGAAGAAGTCCTCCGTGATGTCTCAATTGAGCGGGCTGGACAAATCATTGTTGCGACCAACGAGGACGACACTTCGGTGCTCGTAACACTCACGGCCCGCCGGCTTGCACCAGCAGAGGCCCAAATTATTGCCGCCGTCCGTGAATCGCAGAATGCCGACGTAATGCGCCAATCGGGGGCGACCAGCGTCATTCCCACCGCTGAATCCGCCGGACGACTCATGGGCCTTTCAGTAATTAGTTCTGAAGCTGGGGCAATCATGGAAGACCTACTTGATTCCTCGCGCGGACTCGAAGTTACCGAGCGGGCTGTGACCAAAGAGGAACTCAGCATGTCTCCCGGTGATCTCAACGAAAAGGGTCAAGTCGTCCTAGCGGTTATTCGGGGAGGAATCACCCACCGCTTCTACAGTGAAAGTATTCGTTTCCTCGAGCAGGGCGACCGAGTGGTTGTCATTAATTACAATCGGGATGAGGACTAATCATGTTTGCTATTACCCAAAAAGACTTCGGTGGCCCGGAGACGCTCGAATGGTCTAAGGTCGATGACCCTCGGCCCGAACCCGGTGAAGTAATCATTGACATCACCGCGACCGCGGTTAACCGTGCAGATCTACTTCAGCGCCAAGGTAACTACCCACCCCCCGCTGGATCCAGCAATATTCTCGGCCTCGAATGTTCGGGAACAATTGTCTCCGTTGGAGCTGCACTCACCATGGACCGGATCGGTGAACGCGTGACCGCGCTCCTCAATGGTGGCGGATACGCCCAGAAAGTGGCCGTTCCTCTGGGCCAAGTCATGAGTGTCCCCGAAGGGATCAGCGTCCTTGACGCAGGTGCACTCCCTGAAGTCGCTGCCACAGTGTGGAGCAACTTCACAAAGGTGCTGCACTTGCGCGAGGGGAACACAATCCTGATTCATGGTGGTGGCGGGGGAATAGGAACGTTTGCCATTCAGGTAGCAAAGGCACTCGGTGCAAAGGTTGCGGTGACTGCCGGCAGCCAGGAGAAACTGAATGTTTGCGCATCGTTGGGTGCGGACCTTTTGATCAACTACAAAGAACAAGACTTCGTCGAAGTTATCCAAGATGCTTGGGGTGGTACCGAAAATATTCTGGACAACATGGGTGCGAGCTACCTATCAAAAAATGTTGAAGCCCTTAAGCGCAATGGCCACCTAGCAATTATTGGAATGCAGGGTGGAACGAAAGTTGATTTCCGGATTGATCAGTTGCTGCGCAAGAACGCCACAATCACCGCAACCTCACTTCGGGGTCGCCCAGAGTCCGAAAAGTCAGCGATTTGTCGTGAAGTTGAGAAAGTTGTTTGGCCTTGGATCACTGACGGAACGGTCAAACAGGTGATTGACCGGATCATGCCCATTGAGCAAGCCGGAGAGGCCCAAAAGATTCTTGAAGCTGGCGAAGCTACCGGAAAGATCCTCCTGCAGGTTCGTTAGACGAGCGCTGCAATTCGACGCATCAAGTACGGCGAGAAGTAACCGGTGTACTTTGCTTGAAGTTCGGGCTTGCGCCAATCCATTCCGGTGACAACACCACGGCAGGTTGGCAATTCACACAAGCAGGGGAACTCGTCGTAATCTGAGGCGTCACACATTGCGTAATCAAATGAGAGCTCTTCACCGGGTTCAATGTCGCGCATTGCAACCAAAACTTGCGATCCAATCAAGCCGCAGTTGGGTTCGCACGAATGATTCAGCATGTCACCCGCTTCTGGGGTGACACTGGATACCAGGTACAGATCGTGATCGATTTGGATTGAACGACCCTGCCGGTCTTCACTCATGGTCTCGAGGGTCTCCCGTTCGATTACCCAGCCGCCGAACCCCGCGACAGTTTCGCCCTTATTGATCCGTTCGATCACAAAAGAGCCCCACCCTTTTTCACCAGCTGGGCGAGCCTGCGCTTTAGGTGTCAACCAGTTGTAGTCCATGCAGGCTCCCTCGATTCAGTGATTAAGTACATCCGTGTGCCCCCCGATGAGACAAAGTCAGCGAATCGTGCCACACCAAAGTGCGGGAGTCGCACCCACCCTGCCTCTGGACCACCCG
>JAFMCP010000110.1 GCA_017857705.1 Candidatus Nanopelagicales bacterium | reverse complement strand
CTCGAAGCCGCCATCGGCACAATCGCGTGGGTCAATGTGATTCCGCGCCCTCGGACTTTGGCTTCGCCGACAGCCCAACTGATCGCCTTGCGGGATCCTTCGGAGTCGTCCGTACCGACCACTATGCGCCCGGCAAATGGATCATTCTCAATTGGGTTGTTCAGGTGATTTGGCATATCTACATTGTTACCCCCACCGGGGCCCCATTGAAGGGGCATTGGTCCTAAACATCTGGGATTAAAGGCAAATGTACGGTCACATTTATGGTGAATGGGAATATGCGAAGGGTGTCGGGTAAGCGCATCTACTAACCTATGGGCGAAGGGCCACCGAAGTACCGGGTGTTGGTCACTTCACATGGCGCTACTCGATGACCCTGTAGTCATGGTCATCGATTATGTTGAACAGTCAACTACATTAAGTGTTTTGATTAATTCCGATCATTCAATGTCAGGAGGTAGAGGTGGCGCCAACATATAAGCCTGCTCTGAACCCGTCACGCTTCACATTTTCTTGGACTCGGCTTCGTGGATATTTTGGCTCTGGTGCGGGCCTGCCACCGTGGTGGATTGAACTGATCATCATTGCCGCTGGCTATTTGCTATATCAAGGTGTTCAAATCTTTGTTACCGGATCGGCAGCATCTGCGGTTTCACGGGCGCATTGGATTTGGGATGTGCAGTCAGCGATGCACCTTAACCCTGAGGTTGCCATCAATCATTGGGTTGCGGGCAACGACTTTTTACTTTACTCAACGGGTTATTTCTATGGGATCCTGCATTTCGCTGTAACCCCATTAGTCCTTGTTTGGGTGCGTTTTTGGCACCGTGACCATTACGCCATGCTGCGCAACGTCCTTGTCGGAACCAGCCTTGTTGCGTTGATCATGTACTGGGTTGTTCCACTTGCACCACCTCGTTTGTCCATGACCAATATTGTCGACACCCTTCGCGTTGAAAATATTCTTTCCGCAGCCGATCCAACCGGTCCTGCATCAATGGCCAATCAATATGCCGCGATGCCGAGTTTGCATGTTGCTTGGGCGGTGTGGGTTGCTCTCGCACTATATGTATGTCTGCGACCCCGGAGTTGGCGTTGGGCAGTGTGGCTGTACCCCGCGGCAACAACATTTGTAGTAATTGGCACAGGGAATCATTTCATCCTTGATGCAATAGTTGGGGCACTCCTCGTTTGGCTGTGCTGGTTTGTGGCTTCGCGCGTCCACGCGACCATGCGTGGAACTCAGCAGGTGTCCGAAAACAATTACATGAATGCGGTTTAGAACTTCACGCGAAGGGTGTAACTGCTTTTGTGCAGTGCCAGGACTTCATGGCGTTGACCGGATCACTTGCTTCCATGCAACAATCCCATTATGAGTGAGCCGATGCAGGTGCCAGCACCGGAGTTGGCGCAGTTTTATTCGTGGCCAAGTGGCTGGTGGTTGCGCGCAATGATGCTGCACACGCTCGACGGCGCATATTTTGGTCCTGACGGTGGAAGCAAGAGTTTGTCCAATCCGCGTGATCGGGATGTGATGCTCGAGGTTCGTCGGTTGGCAGAAGTTGTACTTGTTGGCGCGGCAACAATTCGAGCCGAACGCTACAAACCAATGCTCACCAATGCGGTGGTCGCGATCGTGTCACCTTCGTTGGACCTCCCGTGGGAGGAGCCACTTTTCGGCGAATCGACCCACGCACCGATTGTGTTTACGCACAGTGCAGCGTTATGCGAGAAAAACAACAGTGTTGCATTTGGGTTGGCAATGCAGATGCACGAGCAGAATAAAGTGCAGGTGGTGCACCTTGATGACCCAGCAGTTGATTCACTGGCATACCTTCGCGAGCACGGTCACCGGCGGATTGTGTGCGAAGGCGGACCACGTTTACTCGAAGCTTTATTCCCATACGTCGACGAACTGGATCTGACGACCGCGCCATTTTTGGTGGGAACACAGCCCATTAGTTTCCAAGAAGGTCAGGTCCAAGAACTGACAGCGCAATTGACCAACTGGGAATTAGCGCAATGGTGGACCGAGGACTCTTACACGTACGCCAAGTATTTGCGTCAAAAATAGTCGTTCCGTGTTTGTTAGTCAGCGCCTTGGAGTGCCCAGAAAACGACGGCTGCAGCTGATGCAACATTAAGGGAACTGACGTCATTGGACATCGGTATGTGAACACTCTGATCGCAGTTGTTCAAAGAAGCCGCGGTGAGTCCCTCACCTTCGGTACCCAAAATTAAAGCTATCCGGTCGTGTGAGGCCTCCGTGAATTGCCGAAGGTCTTGGGACTGCTGTCCACCAATATTTTGTGGGGAAATCGCGACAGTGTGAAAGCCCTGCTCCTTGAGGTCATTAATTGAGGAAGGCCAAGCAGGGATTCGGGTCCACGGCAAGGTGAATACCGAGCCCATCGACACTCGAATACTGCGGCGGTAAAGCGGGTCGGCGCATTCGGGTGTGACCAGGATTGCATCTATGCCAAGCCCCGCAGCCGCTCGAAAGATCGCTCCCACATTCGTGTGATCAACTATATTTTCCAAAACGACAACACGTTTTGCTTTAACGAGCACGGACTCGATGCTGGGCGTTGGAGGCCGCACCATTTCGGCGAGTGCGCCACGGTGGACATGGAATCCGGTGAGTTCCTCGAGCACGTCGTGTGAACCGATGAATACATCGATATCGCCAAAATCATTGTCGGAAATACTCGGTAGTAGCAGCCGCATTTTGGCCAGCCAGTTCTCTGCCATCAGAATTGAGACGGGGGTGTGGCCGCAGGCAACCGCCCGCTCAATTATTTTCGCACTCTCTGCAATGTAGACGCCGTTTTCTGGTTCAGACTTCTTGCGCAATACGACATCGGTGAGATCGCGGTAGGCGGATAGTCGCGGATCATCCGCGGTCTCAATTAAGTGAATTGGCATTTCGCGCATTACTGTAGCGCTTCACTAAACCCGGTATTGCATTCATTACGCATGAACGTCTTTCTAGCTCAGGGGTGCGCCCTGCTTGGCGAATAGTGCGTCAACTTGGGGCATGATCGCTTCGGCGTAGTCCCAAGTGAGATGTTGATTGTCACGGTGGGTGGCAATGCCGTTCACTTCTGCTGGACACACGCCATCTGGACAGATCAGGTCATCAAGTGACACCGAGAGAACGTTGAGGTTGTTGGCTGCGATAGCTCGAGTGATTGTCTCGAACTCTTGGGTTCCCGTTTTCACATCCACAGCTTGATCGCAAGATGCTGGTTCGGCTCCGGTAGAGAGACAATCCAGCATGGAGGTTGTGGTCTCGGGCATTGGTTCGATAATTACGATCTTGTTTGTAAATGGAACAATTTGATCAAGAGCTTTTTGTGTTCCCGCCGCAACGACGTCAACCCAACCCGGCTGATCCGCAGAGATAATTTTTCCATCAACGAGTAGATCACGGCTCCGCACGGAGCGTGAAGCAAGGACTGTCACGGCTGGCGTGAATTCTTTTGCTGCGGCTATTGCTGGATCCCAGAGCCGTTCTTGGCAATTAAACAAGGTGTCCTGCGATTGTGGTGTGATTGCTGGAATGTCCATCCATGGACAACTCAATTTGGTGACAAAGACAACCGTGAAGCCTTTTTCTTGGGCGTAGGCTGTAAATCCCTGTCGCCAAAAGTTCGCATGGGAATCTCCAACGACGAGAACCGTTTTTCCACCGCCACTGGAATCAATGAGAACATCTGCCGTTGGCCCGTCTGATTCCTGTTGTCCTTGGGCAGCAGTGTTGATCAGATTGGCGGAGGCCACCGGAACCCGCAAAATCGCAAGGCACATCAGTGCGGTCCCGATCGTTGCGACAAGTCCAATGGCAACGGCTATTTTTCGCGCACGGGCGGTGGTTAAGGAAATATTGAGAACAGGCCTCTCAAAAAAATTGTAGGTCGCGGCCGCAAGGCCAATCGTGAGAACGAGAACGAGAGGCACCCGGTAACCCCAGAACTCGGGAATTATTCCGATTAGTCCACCAAGAACAATTACAGGCCAATGCCATAGATAAATCGAATACGACCAGTTACCCAAACTGCGAGCGCTTCGGGTTGTCAGGGGGGTAAACACTCGGGAGTTTTCCGCGGTACTGATTCCCCACAAAATCCCCACCGTTGCCATTACACCGACAACACCTACTTGCCACGGGCCAAGGCTTATCAGTGATGTACTGACGAGTAACAGCAATGTGAGTGAACCGGCACCGACCAGCGGTGCAAGGCGGGTGAGGGCATTAGTCGGCTTACCAAGTTGGTTCCACTTCAGCATGATCGCGGCCAAGGTTGCGCCGGCAATCAGCTGGTAGGCGCGGGCGATCGTGTTGAAGTAGGCGGAGGTTTCGTTACCTGAGTTCATGACCGCGGAGATTATGAAGAGTGCAATGAAAAGTGAAATGAGAAACGGAATATTCAGGCGCTCGCGAATTGACCGGTCAAAGTCTCGCTATCACTTGCCACTCGCCCGTTGGTGGGCGTAACTTAAAGAGGTCGCACCGCAGGGAGCGATTCGGTTGAGGAAACGCAGTTATCTGACAACTGGAT
>JAFMCP010000109.1 GCA_017857705.1 Candidatus Nanopelagicales bacterium | reverse complement strand
GGTGAATAAATTCGTAAGGTAGACCTACAAAAATGTGGTCTTTCCTCACGATTTGCCTCTGTAGCTCAGTGGTAGAGCAACCGCCTTGTAAGCGGTAGGTCGTCAGTTCAATCCTGACCGGAGGCCCTCACGTCAGCCACCCAAATCCCGAAACGTTGCCAGAATCGACCCCTAGTCAGGTAATGGCACTACGACGGGTCAACCGGTGCCACGGGTGGTGCAACGTCGCAGGAGCGCCCTGCTGGACGGCCTGCAAACCGGTCAGCGATCCAATCAACGGCGGCTGGTCCGGAAACGTGGGCAGCTTGCTGGTGATTGACATCACCCATCCACAACATGCTGATTGTCGATCCCGCATCGCACCATTTCTCCTGGATCATCGCGTTAGGCCAAGGCAACACGACTTCATCAGCGGTGCCCTGCGCGATGAAAACGGGCATGTCAGCGGGCATAACCGGAGGTGTTTGCGCGAGCATGGAATCCTTCCACGCAAGATTCTCCAACGGGTTGAAGGCGAAAATCTGCTGGCCGAACTTTTCGCGTACTAGCGCTTCCAACCCTGATTGCTTGATGCACTCGGCAGCCAATCGCTGGCTTGCGTCCCGGCCCGCATTGGTCAGCACCGAGTCAACGGGCAGATCCGAGTAGTAGGTCGGCCATGACTCAATGAGATCCGAACCGATAACCCAACCAACCGCAGTGTCCCACTGCGCAGATGCAATTTCTGAGAGGTTCAGGGCCGGAGCCGCAGCAGCAACGCCGAGGAGCTCTAGTTCGGGTGCGTACTCGGGGCCCAAATGTCCTGTCCAAATGGAAGCGTGACCGCCTTGGGAGTGACCGAAGGTGACATAGCGATCACCTGCATCTGCTTCCGGCATCTTCTGAGCGGCTCGCACTGCGTTAACAACGTCCCGCACCTCGGACTGGGCGACTAAATATTGATTGGGTCCTGGAGTTCCAAGCCCAACGTAATCGGTGGCGACGATCACCCACCCCTGAGCCATCATCGGTCCGACAAAGGTAAACATGTCTGCGGTTGGGTCGGTGGATCGTGATGGCACGCATGCATCCCCCATGCCCAGAGTTCCGTGCTCCCACGCAACAACAGGACGGCCTTGCGCGGGGGCAGGGGAATCGGGAATAAAGATCATGCCGCCGGAAACAGCGCGGGCACCGTCAGGCCGTTCAGAGACATAGAGAATTCTTTGAGCGGAGCCGCCATCCACTTCAATGTCCATCGGTTCCGAGCGAATCACTGTGCCCAACTCGGCAGGTATTGGCTCCGGCGGCGTATAGAACGGATCAAGGGCGACCTGTTGCTCGCGCGTGGTTTGGGCATTCGAGATCACGAGCGCGATGGTGTACATGACACCGGCAGCGATTGCAGCAAGAACAATGATTCCAATTACTTTGCTAGGACGCATTGATTTAATGTAGTGCACTCAATTCAGAACCCCCGAATTTGAGCACCTTAAAAGTTATGCTTCACAGATGGCGGCAGACCGACTCTTTGGTGACCTACTCCCTGGGGAGAGCATCGGCGGTGTCCTGAAGGTTCGCCCGGCGGGCATCGGTTCCTACAAACACATTGCTCGCGTCGCGATCGCGGCAACAATTGCATGGTTGATCGCCATAAACCTTTCTGCGAGCACTTTGGGAATTTTTGCCCCAATTACGACCCTGCTCGTTGTTCAAGCATCACCGCTGTCAACCCTGGGAATATCGGCCCAACGCATTGCAGGTACCGGGCTTGGCGTGTTGGGTGCGTCGGTGTGGGTGAACCTGCTGGGACTTTCATGGTGGACGTTCGGTCTCGGACTCGTGATTTCACTCGTCATTGCTCGACTCCTCCCGTTCTCCGTTGGCGGGCAGATCCAAATCCCTATCGCGGTAATTTTCGTGATGGCTATTGGTCCGAACTCCATGGAACAGGATCTATGGCGCGTATTGGATGTGGGGATTGGTGGCGTTGTGGGAATTGCAGCAGTACTCGTTTGGCCAGCCAAGCCACCCATAGGACAACTCCTGGACACCATGGCAAAGTATCGCGACGATATTTACCAAGTTCTCAAAGCAATCCGTGACGAGTCCGGCACCGAAGCTCATGCACAAGTTCACGCCTATGTTCAACAGGCACGAAACCTACGGGACGGCGCAATGACAGCGCGCGAACAACTTGCACACGTCTCACAAAGCACCCACGTCAATGTGCGCGCAGGAGGTATCCGCGCCCAGGTTCCTCAGTTGGCGCTCTCACTAAGACGACTCTTGGGTTTCGCCGTCCAAGTTCGCGGTCTCGCAGGTGCAGCCGACGCCCTCTACAACCGGCGACTGCCCGCAGCCCTCACCCCCGCGCAATTACATGAACTGGTCGACTCCTTGCTCACGCAAGCAAGTGTCGCAATGGGCGCGCAGGGTCAACCTATTGTTTTAGCGGGCGATGCAGGCCCCATTGAATCCGCTGTCGTTGGTATAAAAATTCGTGGCTTGGCCTCCAATGTTGTGAGCGAATTCGGTGACGTGTCTACCGTGCTCGAATCCATTGCGCTCCTGGGTCGGTTCGACTATTTACTCAAACAGGTTCAGGCTTACGGAACGGGCGAGCATATTTTTGACGAAGATATCTAACAAAAAAGCAATGAATCAGTTTGATTGACATGCAACTACACTGGTTACATGTCACATGAACCCAATGAACAAAAAGAGAAGTCACACGAAGGCATGTCCCAAGACGAAGCCCGTCACGAAGAGGACGTGAAACACCACCCACACGGCCAGCAAGCGGAAGAAGAATAGGGACACAAGTCGATGCGCATGGTGGGGACCGCGCAGGAACCGGAACTTGCATTTCTTCCGTGGGATATTCCACTCGAGCAGTGGCCCGAGGATCTTGTTGTCGCCCTACCGCGCGGAATATCTCGTCATATTGTTCGATTCGTTCGGCTTAATGGAATTGTTTATGCGATCAAAGAAGCCGAGCGTGAATTAGTCGAACGGGAATACCACTTGCTCGGCGAACTTCAACGCCGCGCGGTCCCGTGCGTTGAGCCCGTTGGCACCGTCAGTGATCGCATTGATGCTAACGGCGAAGAGCTTGCCTGCGCGCTCATAACAAAACATCTACCATTCTCACTCCCCTACCGCGCACTCTTTTCGTCAAGTTTGCGCGTGGAGACGGCCGACAGGCTCCTTGATGCGCTAGCCCTATTACTGGTGCAGCTACACCTAATTGGTTTCTCGTGGAATGACGTTTCTTTGTCAAACACGTTATTCTTGCGTGACGCAGGATCCTTCGCGGCCTACCTGGTCGACGCGGAGACAGGTGAATTACACCCGGCACTGTCCCATGGGCAACGTGAATACGATTTAGAAACCGCAGCCATCAATGTTGCCGGTGAACTCATGGACCTTGCAGCCGGTGGAAGATTGCAAGAAGGAATTGATCCGATCGTGACCGGGGTTGGATTGCGGCTGCGATACGACGCTTTATGGGACACGATTACTCAGCCCATTGAGTTTACCCGCGAAAATCGACACGCTCTTGAGAAACAAATTCGCAAACTCAATGAACTTGGTTTTGACGTGGCTGAACTCCAAGTTGACGCATCCAAAATAGGGGACAACGTGCGCGTGTTTCCCAAGGTCGTGGACGCCGGACACCATTCGCGTCGGTTATTTCGGCTCACCGGACTCGATGTTGGCGAAAACCAAGCCCGCCGCCTGCTCAATGACTTGGACTCCTACCGAATCAAGTTGGGATACGCCATAGAAGATGAAGAACTGGCGGCCCACCGCTGGGTGAGTGATCGTTTTGAACTAGTGCGTGAATCAATTCCTTCGGAGATGCGCGGGCGTTTGGAACCAGCAGAGATCTTCCATGAAGTTTTGGAACACCGCTGGTTCCTGTCTGAAGCTTCTGGTCACAGTGTTCCTTTCGCTGAAGTGGTCCACGACTATATGAGCAACGTACTGGCACGAAAACCGGAGGAAAAGGCTGTCCTTGGTTCACGCAGCGGAACGCCAAGTGATGCAACGGCAGAATTAAGAATTGTGATACCGGACTAGGGATACGCTCACTGGAAATTACGGGCGCGAAACATGTCCTGCAAAACAACAGATGCAGCAACCGATGCGTTCAAGGATTCATTGCCCTTTGCCATTGGGATGTTGACCAACCAGTCACAATTCTCCTTGACCAAGCGGGATAGTCCTGCGCCTTCGGCACCAATAACGATCACTACCGGGTCCCTCCACGTATCGGCCTTGATCTCCTGCAGAGGTGTTGCACCTTCGGAAGCAAGTCCGATCACGGTAAAGCCGACCTTTTGAAGTGAGATCAGTGAGCGATTCAAGTTAGTGACCTGGGCGACCTTGATTCTTGTGAGCGCTCCAGCCGAAGACTTCCAAGCCGTCGCGGTCACACCAACACTGCGTCGTTCTGGAAGCAGAATTGCTTCCGCACCAAAGGCTGCGGCAGATCGAGAAATCGCTCCAAGGTTTCGAGGGTCGGTCAAACCATCGCAGGCAATAATGCAGCGTGAGGATTCAATCGATTTAAGGTCTGCGTACTTGTATTCGGGGACGGTAAGAACGAGTCCTTGGTGCACACCGCCATCGGTCATGCGATCCAATTCTGCGCGTGGAACTTCCATGAGTGGAATGCCCAATGAAAGTGCAGTCTTCATCG
>JAFMCP010000108.1 GCA_017857705.1 Candidatus Nanopelagicales bacterium | reverse complement strand
ACCAGTCCCGCGACCCCAATGCACCAATGCACCTATTGGTTGCTCATGGGTGCAAAAATTTGGTCCCGATTGCAGTCAGGTTTAGCTTTGCTGTCCCATGGACCACAGTTGCCAAACCGTGGTGCGCACACTGCGAGGTTGCTGCAAGACGGAGACGACCGCGTGGGCAACGTCGTCGGCAACGAGCCAACCTGCAGAGCGAGGATCGTTGTCGACGCGACCGGTACCAACTGCGAATTCGGTGCCGACACCGGCTGGGCAGATCGCGGTGACGCGGATTTTTTTCTCGCGCAGTTCCCGGTCAAGTGCGCCGGCCAGTCCGACCTGAGCGAACTTGGTGCCGGCGTAGACGGCTTCGTCCTCGCCACCGCGGAAACCAGCAACAGAGGAAACAATCACGATGTCACCGGAACCGGTGGTCTTGAGCATTGCTGGGACGCCGGCTCGCACGGTCCACACGGTGCCGTCGTAGTTGGTGTGCATCATGCGTCGTATTTCATCGTCTGAATGATCAAGGATTGACCCGTACATTCCGATACCAGCGTTGGGAACAATTGAATCAAGTTTTCCCCACTTGGTGACCGCAGCGTCAATAAGTGCTTGGTTGTCGTCAACCGAGCGAACATCCATGGGAACTGCAACAGCGTTATCCGCGCCGAGCTGCTCCACCAAAGCGTTCAGTCGATCGGCATTACGGGCTCCAAGCGAAACCTTTGCACCCAGTTCCACCAATTGCTCGGCTGTGGCTTTACCAATCCCGGATGTAGCTCCCGTGATAGCAATTACGGTGTCTTTTAGGTCGCGCAAGGCATATGTCATAAAGCCAATGGTACCGATCGTGCAAACTTCGGCAGATAGGCTGCCCACATGAAGACCATTGTCATTTGCGGATACGGATTAGCGGGAAAAATCTTTCACGGGCCATTGATTAAGGCTGTTCCCGGTTATGAAGTGATCGGGATCCTGACCGGAAATGACGAACGAATTTTGCAGGCGAATACCGATTTTCCCGGGGCACTTGTCAGCAACGACTTGGGAGCACTGCTCGACTTGAATCCTGATCTGGTTGTTGTTGCCGGTGCGAATGTGACCCATGTTCCACACGCTCAAGCGGCGCTTTCACGGGGAATCAACGTTGTAATTGATAAACCAATTGCGGTCGATGCCCAGGCAGTGATCGAACTTGGTGAACTGGCCGCCGCTAATGGTGCCGCGGTGCTTCCCTTTCAGAACCGCAGGTGGGACTCGGACTACCTGACCCTGAAAGCTGCGGTTGAAACAGGCCTGATCGGCACCCCTCACCGATTCGAGTCGCGGCTTGAACGGTTCCGTTTACTTCCGAAGGGTGGGTGGCGTGAATTGAATGATCCCGAAGTTCTCGGTGGGGTTCTGTACGACTTCGCGCCACACGTTGTTGATCAGGCACTTGATCTCATGGGTCCCGTCGTTTCGGTCACCACCCACACTCGGACGGTGCGCGAGACACCTGTATCCGACGACGATCTGATAATTCTTTTGCAACATGAATCCGGTGGGGTTTCCTATCTTGTGGGATCACTGGCAGTTGGTCTTCCCGGGCCTCGCTTCACATTGGCCGGCACCCGAGGTGCCCTTCGGATCACAGCACTGGATACCCAGGAGGATCGCCTTAAGTTGGGTGAAATTCCCGGGGCGGAATGGGGGGTGGAACCCGCTGCGTCAACCATCGAGATTTGGTCAAGTGATGCACAAGGCGAACTCACACACTCGACACTGCCGTTTAGCACCGGAAACTGGCCTGAGTACTACCGCGAGGTGCTGGCATTTCTCACGGATTCAACGACGCCCACAGTCACGTTGAATCAGGCTGTCGGAACCATGCAGGTCATGGATGCAGCTCGAGAATCCGCGACAACCGGTGAAGTCGTTCGCCTGGATCCGCCGGCTAGCCATTGAGCGAGTCACTAGGAATCCGCAACTCCCACCGCGTTGTCATTCGTGCCGGTTCACTCTGGCTGCATAAGAGTGCTGAATCACTGAATGCGCCATTAAGTGCATTAGGTGCCCCTGTTTGGGGTTCGACACAAATGAAATCCTTGTTTCCGTCATAGATCACAAACCAATCGTGAGAGTTTGTGATTCGCAGTTGCATGGCTTCCGGCCATTCAATGACCACCGTCTTGTTTGCCACGATTAACGCGTCATCGAATGGCCCCGTCGTGATATCAAAATCAACAAGTTCACCGGTGGGCAATGAATCAACCTTGGTAAGTAATTGGGCGCCGTCAATCCGTAGCATCGCAGGGGAACCGACTCCAAGTGACTTACGAAACCACGGGTGCCAACCCAGAACAACTCGACTAGAAGCTTCACTCATTGGCTTCACTTCAATTGTTGTGTTTAGTGAATACTCGTCAATCGTCCACGTAAATGTGGCTTCCAAAGCCTCCATCCAACCGGAAATCCTTTGTACTGCTAAAAAGGTGGTCGAATTATCATTGGTGTGAACACTCCAACTGGTTAGTGGGTTTTCGTAGGAAAGTCCATGAATAGCCCAACCGTGATAAGTGATCACCTGTTGAATCAATTCGCCATTTACAGACACGGAATTGTCAGCCAGCCTGCCAGCCCACGGGAGCATTGGATAAAAGCCAAATTCAACGGGGTCTGCTCCACTTGAGCCCAGCAATTCAATACCTTTGTAATTCCAACTGATCGCGCGTCCCCCAAGTGCCGTGTCAAAAACTAGTTGCTGCTCACCAAATCGAATGTTTACCTGCGAGTCGCTAAACGAGGGCAAATGCCCGTTCCATTTCTTGCAATGGGTGGGAAAGAAGTGGACCGAAGGCAACTTCGGCGGCGCCAACCAGAGGGCTATCAAGGGATAAGGAGGGCAGCAAGATCTGGGCACGCGTTTTTTTGTTGGGCCGGGATTGATCCACCCGACGATTCACGGATTCTCTGATGTATGGATAAATATCAGCGAGGTGTCCCCCGAGCACGATGTAATTGGGATCAATGCTGTTCATCAAGTTCACGAGGCCTACTCCAACCCATTCACCGACGTTACTCAAGGCGATTACCATTTTCTCAGGGTTTTCTTTGCCTAACTCGATGAGCTCAGGGAATGAATCAGGTCCTGCACGCAGTCCTGCCGCGGACAGAATTGCATCCCGGCCAACTTCGGTCTCCCAGCATCCGTTACTTCCACAGTTACACGGATGGCCATTTGGATTTACCACAAGGTGTCCAAGTTCGCCGGCGTAACCACTCCCGCCGGTTAACACCTGTCCTCCTAGGACAACTCCTCCACCAACGCCCACATCTCCAGAGAGATAAACCACACTCGAAGAAGTTGTTGCGGCTCCGCGCACGTATTCAGCAATCGCACCAAGGTTCGCGTCGTTGCCGAGAACAACACTGGGACACGAACCCATATGTGATCGAAGGGCACTTTCAATATCCTGACCGAATGGCACGTCGACCCACCCAAGGTTGGGTGCTTTACGAACAAAACCAAGTTCGGTTTCCACAACTCCAGGGATTGCGATTCCTACTCCAGCCCAAATCGCGCCTAGGGGAAGTTTGGTAAAGAGTTCATCTGTGCTCTCCAGTATTGCGGCGATCGCGTTCTCAACCGGATAAGGGCCATCACGTCGTGGCCGGTGCAATGTGGCCAAGACCTCGCCACCGAGACCGATTGCCGCACACACAATGCGATCAACTCGAAGGTCAAATGCAAGTACAAAAACATTTGTTCCTTTAGAACGCACAACGAGTGAGGGCCGGCCTCGTGATCCACCAACACCTGATACTTCTTCAACCAAATCCGCGTTTGCTAGGTCACTGACAAGTGATCCGATTGTGCTGCGATTGAGCCCGGTGAGAAAAACTAGATCTGAACGACTTAACTCGCCGTCTTCGTGTAAATGTCGCAGAACGCGGGCTAAATTGTGTCGCTTAACTTCATCAGGTGTGACAGGTGTTGGTTTCAGCATGGCTCATGCGTTTTAACGCATCACTCCTTGAGAACGTTTTCGCGAGAGTGCGTCGGCACCGGCAGCGATCATCAATACGGCGCCCGTGATCATCAACTTCACACCGGCTGAGTAACCCAAAAGACCCATTCCGTTGTCGATCACAGCAACTACGGCTCCACCAATAAGTGCGTCGTGGATACGGCCGCGGCCACCAAAAAGGCTCGTTCCTCCAATGACCGCGGCGGCAATCGCATTCAGAACGATGAACTTGCCTGCGTTGGGATCAACAGATGCCGCACGCGAAGCAAAAACGATGCCCGCGAATGCTGCCGTTCCTGAACAGATTGTGAACACGGTAATTCGAATTCGGCTCACGCTAATTCCTGCACGACGAGCAGCCTCGACATTGCCGCCGACGGCGTACACGTGACGCCCAAATGTGGTTCGATTCAAAATAAACCCGAACACTAATGTCAACAGAACAATGATCGGGACAATGATCGGGACGCCGCTTAACGGATTAAGTTCGGGATTCGTGCTTCGTTCCAAACTCAATGCCCAGACAATTGCACAACCGATAATTGCCATGACTCCTGTCTTAATCAGGATCATGGAAAGCGCTGTTGCTGAAAAACCACGTGCAAGCCGGCGAGTTCTGCCAACGTATGAGACCAAGAAATAGCCCACAATTATTGCAATGTACAAAACCCATCCGAGCCAAATCGGTAAATTTTTGTTTT
>JAFMCP010000022.1 GCA_017857705.1 Candidatus Nanopelagicales bacterium | reverse complement strand
GCCAAAGACAGGAACTCCACAGAGTGTTCATCTATGAACTCTTGTGCGAAAGAGGCCTGTAATGCTGACTGGGATGCTGTGACTATTGCTGGATCCACCCCGAAAAGGTCAATATGCTGCTCGATGAGTGGTGGTGGTGTTGAGGGCATTGTTGCTAAGTTTGGTGCTTGGTCATTGACCTGTGGCTTCTGTTGCGACGGTGAGCCCGACTGAGATGAACCGAAAACAGGCAGAATCAAACTGGCAGAAAGTACTGTGATTAAGGTCAGTGCACCCCGAATATTGGTGGTGCCGGGCTTTGAATTCAACAACTGCCCACACCTTCCTCATCGAGATCAAAAACCTCACCTGTCACACAGGCCCCAAAATTTACGTCTCAGTAGTGTCACACACACCCACTACCTGCGCCAAACACCGCCCCGCCCGACTTGCCCACATTTTGTTCAGGCACCACTCTCACTGGGGAACCAAGTGGGTGTTTGGGTGCGTCCTACCCGCTGGTGGCAAGCTTCCGGCTTACTATTGAGGGTAGTTCTGCCTAGAAGTGTGCCGAACTGCTAAAAACGCTTCCCACAATTAAGGATCCTCGTGAGTAACCGAAGTTGGCCAAAGGTCGTCGCAGCAGTCGCATCTGGTGCGATTCTGGCAGTGACAGCTGTTGGGGCAGGGGTCACCTCGGTTCTTGGCCAGTTGGAGGGCAATATCACTGCCCTTGATGTCTCTGATCAAACCGGAAGTGCCGTGACAAGTAGCGATTCAGTCGTCATCGACGAGGCTACGGGGGAAACGGCTCCATTTAACGTTTTGCTTATGGGTAGTGACTCACGCGCAGGCAAAGACAATAAAGGTTACGGAAGCACTGCCAAATTTGGCACAACCGAGCGCTCAGACACCACAATTCTGTTGCATGTCAGTGCCGATCGAAGCCAGGCTGTCGCCGTAAGCATCCCGCGTGACACCCTCATTGACCTACCAACATGCAAGAACGCAAATGGGGAGAGTGTTAAAGGTGGAACTGGAAAATTCAACGAAGCAATGACTCGCGGTGGCCCTGGCTGCACCCTAAAAGCTGTTGAGAACATGACTGGAATGAAGATCGACAACTTCATGGTGGTCGACTTTGGTGGTTTTAAGGCAATCACCGAGGCCGTGGGTGGAGTTGAAATCTGTCTCAGCGAGCCGGTCAACGATCCACTCAGCGGCCTCAAACTCAGTGCGGGAAAGCACACGATCTCTGGTGAGGAAGCGCTCGCCTTTGTGCGTGCTCGTAAGACGCTGGGCGACGGTTCTGACACCTCACGCATTAGACGCCAGCAAGCCTTTCTTTCCTCCATGGCCAAGGAGGTGCTCTCCAGTGGGACGTTGCTCAATCCAGTCGCACTGTTAGGCGTGCTAAATGCGGCAACGGAGTCACTCACGGCCGACCCACAGTTGGCCAATATTGACAACCTCCGCGAGTTGGTGGTCAGCATGAAGGACCTGAGTCCTTCCAACATCACCTTCACCACAATGCCTTGGTACCCCGCCGGTGATGGCGCAAATGTTCTTATGAACAAGAAAAAGGCCAAGCCACTTCTCAACGCGATTAAAAATGACACACCATGGCCACCCAAAGCTGCCAATGATCAACCGCTACTGCGAACGGTCCCTGAAAATATTCGGGTTGAAGTGGTCAACGGCACCGGAGTAAAAGGCGCCGGTAAAAAGGCTAAAAAAGCATTGCGCGAACAAGGATTCATCGTAGTAAATGTCAAAAATGGGGATCCGGTCGCCGCCACAACACTTATCTATGACCCTGAGTGGGACAACTCAGCCAAAACAGTGGCCTACTCCGCGGGTGCAACAAAGCAGGAACCCGTTAAGGGAACCGGATCAACACTGCAACTTGTCATAGGTCCTGACTTCACCGGCACTAAACCTGTCCAAATCAGTGAAGCACTCAAAGACAAGACAGCGAATATCAATACTGCCGATGAAAGTTACTGCGCTAGCTAATTTGTCGTTGCGATATAGAAAGTTATCTAGATTATGGGTGGTCGACCAGCTTTGGTCATCGCCCAGACAGTTTTCCACTTCATGGTTTTGCGGCCACTCGGTCGCACAGACATACCTTCACGCATACCCGCAAGCCAGGCTTTGCGAGCCGAGGAGTCACGAACCCGCAACATGGTTAATCCGGCCCAACTACCGACATAAAGTGGCTCCAAAATTATGGGCAGATTCCGACGCGCAAGCCACACTCGATTACGCGCGTTCATTCGGTAAAACTCTTCATGTCTTAACGGATTAATCACCGGGTGAAACACGTCGATGTCGCCGGCGTACCACGGGATAAAACCGGTATCCCACACTCTCCACACTAGGTCGATTCCTTCATGGGCGTAAAAAAACTCCTCGGGCCAACCCGCACATGCGTCAAACACGCAGCGTCGAATTACCGTTGCGCCTTCCCACAGCGAGGTTGCCGGACCAGATGTTGCCGGATCCCCCACTCGCAGCCGAGGTACCCAGCGACCCGGCGCAACTTTTCCTGTTGGATCAACCACTCGTGGCTGAATGAGCCCGATTTCGGGCCGAGACGCCAGCAAGGCTGCCATTCTCTCCAAGAAATCCGGGTCCGGTAGTTCTGCATCGTCATCGAGAAAAAACAGGATGTCTCCACCAACCTGGCTCACACCCGAATTGCGTCCCGCTGGAATACCAACGTTCTCCGGAAGAGCTAATGCTTTAACCCCTGCGGGCAAATCAAATGGTTCCCACCCATTACCCACCACGACTATCTCCGTGTCAACATTGCCTTGACTGATCACCGATTCGATTGCCTTGCGCAACTCGACGGGTCGTTTTCCCATGGTCAAAATGACAACACCGAATTTCGGTGGGGCGTTGGGTGGTGCCATCACTTCAACTTACTGGAAGTCATGATCGCCGTGAAGTGACCAACGATTGTGACTACACCAAGAATCGCGAGCCCTCCAACCAAAATGCGGGTCACCTGCAAGTCTCCGGTGAACAGGTCACCGACCGCAGCGATAAAAGCCAAGATAGTGAGTTCAACCGAGTGGTAAGCGCGGTGAAATGGAATAAAGCGAGCCAAGGATCTAACCCGACGCAATCCTGAAACGCTAGGCACTCCAACGGATTCCTTGTCTTCCAACTTGGGCATGTTGTTATAGGCACGCGAAACATGGACCATGTCGTTGAGCGCCTTGTTAAACATAATGATCAAAGCCAGTAAGGCACCGATTAATGGCCATGGTGAATCCAGCCAACCGGAGTCAGGGAAGCCGGCTGCGCGCAGACCAAGTGCGAGCGGAATAAATGCTTCCGCAACATAGTGGCCAACTCGGTCGAGGAAAACACCCTTGGGTGAAGAAGTTCCACGCCACCGTGCAATTTCCCCGTCAGAGCAATCCCACAGCATTTGCATTTGTCCCAGTAACAAGGCCAAAGAAGCTCCCGGCATTCCTGGAATGAGGAGCGCCACACCGGCGAGAGCCCCCGTTGCGATCATTAAATAGGTAACACCGTTTGCCGTGATCGGAGTGCGCAATAAAAGGCTCGTCAAAAACGGTGATATGTCACGGAGGTAAACGTCGGCGACCCAGTGTTCGGAGTTCTTTCGATCACGCACAGAGGGCGGCTGGCACACTTCTCTGATCTGTTCAATGGTGGGGTGCATTTTTTTTTCTGGTTTCACCGGATCATCACTTTCCGCGCGGACAGGTATTGAGCCGAAGCAATAATTACGCACCACATAAACAACCACGCTACTCCGACGTTGAGTGCGTCGTAGAAAGCCGTGATACCGATCAGGGCTGCGACGACCACAACGATTGTTCGCCCTTCACGCCCCAATGCTCCCCACGTGATCCAACGAGGCGCCCCCGAACCCGCCAATGCCCGATACATATTGTCGTAGTGGTGAAAGGCAACGATGAAAAGGTAACCAAACGCCAATGTGATCCATTGCGGGTACCAAATCATTGCAATCAGGGCCACAACGCCCATTTCGATGAGACGGTTAATCATGGGGTTCGCCCAGTTCCAACGCGAGGTTGGCTCACGGCGAAATATTTGAGGAAGTGAATCAAGGATTGGGCCGTTGTCACGTTGCGCGATAATCAACGCAACACCGACGGGGAGTTTTTCCCACCTTCGGGTTCGAACCACTCGACCAATGAGGGTGTACAGCCAAGCCAAGGATGTTAGAGAAAGTAACGCTATAAGAGCTGCGAAAGGTGTGAAAATGGCGGCCACGGCGCTGAGAACGAGCCAGCGTTCACCGATGGGCATATGAATCACTTTCTTGACCCAGCGCAGACTTGATCGGCTATTAACACGCACGGAGAAAGTGGCGTAACCCTCACCCCATGGGTCATGTGGATCAAGAAGGGAAACTTTGGGCAGTGCCGCTTCCCGCATTTTCTGGATGGCTGCAAAGTTGTAATCCCCCATGTGTCGGGCTGTCTGGACAATCATCAGGATCAATGCGATTCCCCAAGCAAGTTGAGATTCAACACCCGTAACCACGGCGCCAGCGGCCAGTCCTGCGTAAACAGCGTATTCCTTCACCCGGTCAGTTGATGCATCTAGCCACGCACCGATCACTGAGAAACGGTGCGTGGCGCGCGCTACTTCCCCGTCAACGCAGTCCAAGATCAAGGACAACTGAAGAAGTAAGGCACCAAGAACCAAGAACCAGCGTTCACCCTGGGCAAAACTCAAGGCCGCACCAATCCCGACAATGAATGAAATTACCGTGACAAAATTGGGTGACATGCGCAGTTTGATCGCTAGGACACTTAATGGTTTTGAAAGTTTGCGGACGATGAAGGTTGAATAAAAACCGTCATCGACTCGATTGGCTTGAAGTGCACGGATGCGCGACTCCGACATTACCTGTATCTCAGCTTGTGCGGCACCAAGATCTCCTGCTGATCTGAACCAGGGTGCATCAATTATTTCCACTGCTCTTACGTCAATTTGCGATCTGGTCAACGCGGCCAAAACCAACTCGGTAACCTCACAATCACCGGGGGTTATTGCACCTGCCTCAATAACCTGGGCTAGTTCACTAACAGCCATGACAGCTGCTGGGAAATCACGAGGATGAATCCGAATTGCACCTACGCTTTGAGCGTTGCCAGCGTTGATGTGATGAAAACTCGTCGCGACCGCGCTGACACCATGGTGGACAATCCGGAGATTTCCGTCACGTTGTGGTCGAACAGCAGCACATGTTCCTGCCAGTGCGTTCTCCGTAATAGGACTCAGGACAAGCGGTGAGATGAGTAAATCTGGGGCAACCAAAATGATTGCGGAATCAGAGTTTTCCAAAGCGGTGCGTAGATCAGCGAGCACCTCGGACACTCCGGCATTCGTATTGATTATTCGACTCACTCGGACTCTTTACGAAATAAGGAACGTATTCCATCTTTTTTTGTTTGTCGGTAAAGGCGGCCAGCCAAGGCCCTTGAGGTTGGGTCTTCACGGGATGCGTTGATCACCGACTCAATCGCTGTGACAGCGGCGTCAATGGGGAGTTGATCAACCTGGCCTGGGTCTGGAGTTGAATCAATCCGGGTAGTTAGTGCATCAAGGTTTCCCAGCACCTCAACGCCCGACTCGCGAATTGTCTTGACACTCGCTATTCCAACTTGTTGAGCCGCATCTAGTGCCCAATCCGGGGTGTGCAATTTTGGTTCACGCGAATCCGGCTCGCGACCTTCCACCATGCCGAGTGCTACCCCGCGCCGCACTAGCATGACGTAGTCCGTCCATTGCATGGTTTTTTTTACTTTTTTGTTCAATCGGACGAGAACTTCTGCCTCGGCTGCAGTCATCGACCGATTACTCGTGAGCTCCATTCGACTTTTCAGAATTTCTGATGGAACGTCGAGGAACTGCGCGAAGGTTTCAAACATGTAGTCTCGCGGGACATTTTCTAGAACCATCACGGTGAGGTTCTCTCGACCCACCGCTTGCTCCCAGCGAGTGATCACATCTCCATGATCATGTCGCTTCCAAAATGTTGGGGTCATCTTTGAACTTCCCGGCGTTGCGAGGACATCGGTTAGCCAAGCGTCATAGGAAGTTGTCATTCCGTACTTCAAATATTGTTGCCACGAGGAGGGCAAAAGTTTGCCCAGATTGCGCAGGGTCACCACAACATGAACAGGTCGGGCACCGGATTCACCTAATGCGGTAATCGCTTCTTGCGCCTGCTCAGCACTTGCCTCACAGAAAAACTCACTACTGATCACCACGCGTCCCGGGGCTTTGACCGTGCGCTTGGCCAGTCGATCGAAATGCTCACGGTCCATGACGCCGCCACCACGGTTATTCCAACCCCAAGGACGGCCAAGTAAGGCGAGCGCGGCGCGGTGCTGGGCCTGCAATTTGCCCGGGTAACGGACGCTGTGGGCGGCTAGATCCTCACGGGCATCGGCTAAAGCGGCTTGAATGGCCGTCGTGCCGGTTTTGTGAACACCGACATGGAGCAGGACGCCATTTCTCGCAATAGCGTTCACTGGGCTCGAGTTCGCTGGGATGGAGTTCGCTGGGATGGAAGAAGCCGACACATGGGCCAGCCTATTCCCCGCGCGGCTCCCGCCTAGCCTCACGCGCGAGGGCAAGTGCTTTGGGAACCGTGGTGTCGGCAATTAGTGCGCCTTGTTCGAAATACAAGCCGCGGTTACAGAATCTGCGGTACTGCTTGGCCCCATCCGAGGACACTAGGAAAGTTGCGCCGTTTTCCCGCAATGTGTCCACCGCACTCCAGCATTTTTGGCGAAATTCAAGTTCGCCCACAACCAACGTCTGATCAATTGCATAAACCTGGGCGTCCACAGCCATTGCGATACTCCATGCAAGCCGTTGCCGGGCGCTCGTCGGTGTCCCACGCAGGTGACGGTCGAGGTAATTGCCCAAGTCCGCGAATTCGATGATCGCGGGCAATTTCTCGGTGAGCTCGGCCGGGGTCATGCCGAGCAGTCCACCGACCAGATACGCATTCTGTCGAATTGTGAAAGAGCCGCCCATAGCCCTAGCAATAGCGATCATCGGAACCACACGTTCTGTGCGCGTCACCGAACCTGAATCTGGGATCAATGTTGCCGCCGCTAGCCGAATCACCGCGGTACGCAAAAGGGGCTTACCGCTGACAATTGCGACCGAATCGCCTTTACTTACGGTGAAGGAAACGTCATCGAGAACCGGCACCATCGTGCGCGAGGTTTCACCGGCGAAACGTCTCAGCCGATGTTTGCGTCCGGAGCCCTGTCGGCGTTTAGTACGAGGCATGGTGAGTGAAACATGGGAAAATTCAATAACGCTCATTTCGCCTCCTTCAATATTCGCGGCTTAAGCCGATGAAATGTATAAATGCCCATGATGAATAGTGCGACAGCCACACTCAATGAGACCACAAGAGCAACGAGCGATGTTTGTTCCTCAGGCCACCATCCAATTCGATAAAGGCCAAGAATTCCAACCAGTGGATTTATCGCTGCAAGTGTTTGCAAGCTCTGAGGAATATTCGAAATCGAGTAGAGAATCGGTGAAAGGTAGAACATTGCGCGCATCACAATTTTTACAACTCGGGCAAGATCAGGAATGACAACACTCAGGGAAGAAACGAGTAAACCAATTCCATAGAGAAGCAGAAACTGTAAAAGGATTGCCACAGGAAAAAACAAGATGTAGATCCCAGGCAGATCTCTTGTCAGTGCAATCGCAAGCACGATCACGGGAAGTGAAAATATGAACTCAACCGAAGACGAAAGAACCGTTCGCATCACCCAAATTTGCGGGGGCAACGCCGAAAAGGCTAGCTCGCCCCGTGCACGACGGAAAATTTTAGTTGACGCATTCACGCTCTTGGCAAACCACCACCAGGGCAAAATCGCAACGGAGAGGAACAGGAGATAAGGCGAAAGTCCCAATGCCCGTTCACCTAGTAGTACCGAGAAAACCAGCCAGAGGACCAGAGACATTCCCAGCGGTTCGAGCAGCGACCAGAGGTAGCCGAGCCGGAATTTGGTGTACTGATTCTGCAGGTCACGAAGGACCAACATTCGGAGTACCTGGCGGTGCTCCCAGAGTGCGCGCACGGCGTTTACATTAGATGACGACCGCTCGCGTATCGTGCACCACGTGGAAAGCAAAGCGGCAGAAACCGAAAAACCAGGCAAAGTGAGCGTATTTGCCAAGCGGGCGGCTCGTAGTCTGAGCCGACGCTTGCGGGAATTTGGAGAGGTCGCGCCAGAGGGGTTTGATCTGGAGAACATCCCTAATGCCGATATCGCGCTGTACTTCGCCGATCAACCCACGAAGCTCTATCAACTCCTCCAATGGCTGCCTGTATTTGAGAATCACAGCGAACTCCGAACAATCGTCGTGGTTCGAAATCTTGAGACATACAACGAATTGCGCACCAAGACTTCACTTCAAGTTCTGCTCGTGCCCCGCTACGAAATTTTGATGGCACTTTATGACCGGGCGAATTTCCACGCTGTGATTTATGTCAACAACGGATGGACTAATTTTCAATCTCTGTCATTTCAACAGGCGGTTCACATTCACGTCAACCACGGCGAGAGTGACAAGATCTGTATGGTGAGTAATCAAGCCAAGGCATACGACAAGGTTTATGTAGCGGGACAGGCTGCAATTGATCGTCATGCGGCTGCTATCGCTTGGTTTGATCCCAGCCACCTAGTCAGTGTGGGCAGACCCCAACTCGATCTTGACATCGCCAGCCCTTTAGCTAAAAGTGAATCGGTCACAATTACCTATGCCCCCACGTGGGAGGGTGAAGATGAGGTCAACAACTACACCTCCGTTGACCTCTACGGGCCACAAATTGTTCAGGCGGCGCTTGCAATTCCTGATGCACGTTTCGTCTACAAGCCACACCCCCGAGTTATTGAATCGGCTGATCCGCTCGTCAGGGCAAACCACAAAAAAATTGTCAACCTAATTGCCAGCGCAGGAGCTCCACATGTTTATCTGCCGAATGCCAACATCTTGGGAATTTTGCCCGAAACCGACCTACTGATCGCTGACGTGTCAAGTGTGACCCTTGACTATCTGTACCTCACAGCGAGTTCGCCTATTCTTCTCACCGATCGCCGATCTAGCCCAGCTCAATTACTCGCTGACTCCCCCATGTCTGCTGCCTGCGTTGTTATCGATCAAAATTCCATCCCGCAAGTGAGTGAATTGATTACAACAGCTCTAAAGGTAGATTCACATCGCGATGATCGGGCTCGGATGCGGACGTATTATTTCGGCGACACTGCCAAGGGAACCAGCACACAAGTATTTTGGTCAGCAATCCGTTCTGAGATTGCCGCCCATGACTCTGCCCTGAACCTTATTCAACGCGTGCGTCAAGTTCAACCCTGAGTGCTGCAGACAGTAGGCTCCGACGGTGACTCAAACAGCCGTAATTTTGGCCGCGGGAATGGGAACGCGACTTGGCCGCCCTTGGCCTAAGCCCCTCACGCCACTTGCTGACGGGCGCACGATCATGCGCCAGCAGATGGACAATCTCAGTGCAGCTTATGGTGACGAATTGCGAGTCATGACGGTCATTGGCTTCAAACTTGAGCTCATCATTGAGTCTTTCCCTAACAACCTCTACGTGTACAACGAGGCCTACGATCAAACAAATACGAACCGCAGTCTGCTCAAGGCGCTTCGGCTTTCTGGGCCCGGTGGGGTGATCTGGCTCAATGGTGATGTCGTCTTTGATCCTCGGGTACTCGACCGAGTGAAGGAATATATCGACAGAGACGAGTCGATTATCTGCGTCAACACCGCAGTTGTGGGAGACGAAGAGGTCAAATACCGAGTTGACGCCGACGGATTTGTTAATGAACTGTCTAAGCAGGTGGTTGACGCCCTCGGAGAGTCAGTAGGCATCAACTTCGTTGCCGACAAAGACAAGCAACTTTTGATTGAGGGCCTGGCAGCATGTGCTGATGATGACTACTTTGAACGTGGAATTGAAATCATGATCGAAACCCACGGAACTCGCGTGCGACCCGTAGACATTTCAGATCTTTTCGCCGTAGAAGTTGACTTTGAGGAAGACCTCACCCGCGCTAACTCGCACCTGTAGCCATTCACATCACAACGAACCAAATACCGCAGACCAACGCTCGTAACCAGAAGTTGGCACCCCACCCTGAGTTGAAACGACAAGATCCTCAGCCTGTGAAAAACGGACTAACGCCTCTGCGATCGCACTTGGATTCTCGCGGGCGATCAGATCCGTGTACACCGCTTGGTTCGCATTCAAGAATTCACGCACTCCGGCCGAACAGTCGGTCGCGATCACAGGGACACCTGCAGCTAAAGCCTCAGCTACTACAAGTGGAGCTCCCTCTGTTCGCGAAGTGAGCAGCAGTACCGCGCTCTCACTCAGGATTGATTCAATATTTGCCATGGGAGCAACGAACTCGACTTGGGGACCACATTGCTCGCGTAAATCCGCTTCCAACGGCCCTGAACCAATCATTCGCAGTCTGGTCTCTGGTCCAAGTTCAGCGCGGGCCTGTTCAAATCCAGCCAGCGCTAGATCCGGTCCCTTCTCCGGTGAGAATCTCCCAATAAAGTCAATGTATTTGCCTGGGGAACGAGTGAAGTCGGGTGAAGGGTTCCACGTGCTCGGGTTCGCAACCACAATCACATTGGTCAACCCGCAATTGGTGAATGCCTGAGCATCTTCGCTGGTGAGCACAGCAAACACATCACATGCAGGAGCAAGTCTCATTACACGTTTTAAGTCTCTTCCACTGGCCGCAGCAGCAAATGCGCCGTGGTACTGGCCAACAATGCGCCACTCTCCGGATCGGTGAACTTCTCTCATAGCATCGAATAAAACCTCAAGGGACCATAGTTGAGCAGCTATGACAAATCCGGGCTCAAGTGAGTTCAACAGGTCGGCAAGGTCACGTACCGCGATGCTTCGCAGTTCGCCTCGCTCTTGAGCATTCTTAGAATCCTGCGGGATTGCTAGCGGCCAAATTCGCGGCATTAACGTGGTGGTTTCAAAGTCACCAAAATCATGTGAATCCAAATGCGGGGTAACGCCCACCAGCAAACATTGATGTCCGTGGGAAGCGAAAACTTTGGCCAGTGTGTGAACAACGACTTGGGCTCCGCCAAGTTCCTGAACATTATTTGCCATAATCACGATTGGCTTCATTTGTGCACCCCTTGTGATTCAAGACGGGTGCGAATCAATTCATGCAGCAACTGTTGATCCTCAATCGGGGATACCTCAATGGGTGGTAGCAGGTAACGCGCAGCACCAAGGTCCTTGCGAAAGATGATCGCCCTGGGATCACCGATCAGCTCCGGTCGGTCCGTGATCACAATGTCGGCAATCGCAAGAGCCGCTTTCAGTTGGGATGCGGAATAACCCCGAAAGGCAAATCGAGAACGTTTGGGAGCCGGGGTAAAGACTTCGCGGGGAATTAATAGGTACGTATCTGCGCCGAATTCGTCAATCCAGGCCTGGGTGTCAAAGCGCTCAAGTCTGGTGTCAATTGGGTTGAGATTCGCGGGTGCGAATAACACCGTTGGCCGATTCTCGACTTTGATCAGAGGTAAGTGGGACGGAGTTGAGGTGTTATTACGTGAGCGCCTGAGTTTGCGCACCGCTCCCATGAATGACTTGGCTGATCCAGCGGCCTTCCAAGAAATGCGCCAATCTGGTTGCGTTTCAAACACAATGCGTTCTGCGCAGTCAAGGGAAGCTAACCTGCTCAAAGACAATTCGGGGAGATCTTCCCCGTTCTGAATGTGCAATTCCGAGCGGTTCACACCTAAAGCGCACGTCAATTGAATGTGAACCCATCCATGTTCACCAGAGTTGATCCCACGATCTTGAATAAGTTCGGCGCTACCCCCATCAAGTTTGACCAGAAAACTTCTTTCGCCGACTCCGGCCTTCATAGGAGTTGTACGGAAAGAGATAAGTGCCCCGGTTTTGGTTTCACGCAAGATCACCTGTGCCGCGGTATCGACTGGCAAGTCACCCGCAAAGTCAACACAGGTGATTAACCAGTGAGCAGAATCCTGCTCTTTGATCATGGTCGCGAAATAGCGTCTTTGATCAAATGGGATCAAAGTCAGATGTAACTCGCTGACATCCAGCCACCAGGATGCTGGGCGCCCCAATAGTTCCGTGGCCTCACGTGACCACAAACTGGTTTCCCCTACGACCAATTCAGTGTTTATGAATCCGCCACCCTTTTCCCACCACAGCGCCCTTAGCATTTTCTCTTGATCACCGAGAAGTAGATAGTAGGTAGCAACCCGCAGGCCAGGGCGTAGGCACTCAAAGTCTTCAATCGGAATAGTTCGTACATACTCGGAAATAATCTGAATTAGTTCACTTGACTGCGTCTGCCTCAGTTCAAAGAGAGTTGATAGGTAGAGAGAGAGTTCATGTTGGAGGAACTTCTGGTTTTTGTAACGGACCAAAGCTGGATTGGACTCGAGTTGGAGATCCATTAATTTGTTAATCTCAACGCGGTCGCGCACATTGCGCAATTCACTTCGGGATTGGGTAATGGAACCGTCCTGCGCGTCTCGCTCCACATTCCAGTTGTAAACAACCTCAGCAATGACTCCTATGCGTGAGGCCGCAAGGTAACACTTGAGTGTGAAAAGTTGATCTTCAAAAAGCAGCCCACTAGGGAAATCAATTCCGTTCTCAAGCAGGAACTGGGTGCGGTAAATCTTGTTCACCGAGATGGTGTCAAACAGCAACCCGGGTTCCTCAATGAAACCCTCAAAAACTTGCGATTTCGCGTGCAGTTCCGGTCGCCAAATTTTCTTCTCACCTGTGCTGGAAATAATGCGTCTAGCCGCGCCGACCACCAGATCCGTCTTCATTTCATTGATCGCTTTATGCAAATTACGAACTGCATGCCTGTCGTAGGTATCATCAGAGTCACAGAACATGACAAATGGCGCTGTTGCCAACGCCATGCCGCGATTGCGTGGGGCGCTGCACCCGCCAGAGTTTTGAGCGAGTACTTCAACTCGAATCCGTGGATCAAGTAGCGCCGCAGCTCGCAAAATCTCAACTGAGTCATCTGTTGAGCAGTCGTCAACGGCAATGATCTCAATATTGCGAAAAGACTGGGAAATGAGTGACTCCAGGGCCGCAGGTAGACGCTCAGCGTCGTTGTACCCAATCAGGACAATCGAGACTTGCGGACTAGTCATGGCGCACTGATTCCGCTGCGGCAATCAATGCCTGGGCGCGTGACCGAAAATCATGATCGATTCGAATTCGTTGTGCATCAACTGAGTCGACGGGAAAAAATGCATCGGGATTGCGATAGATCTTGGCCAACTCTTCAGGACTTTGGTAGGTGAGCACACTCGAACCAAAAACATCACTGATACCCAATGCGGGGTCACTCACGACCCGAGCACCAGCTGCGACCGAGTCAAAAAGACGGTTAGAAAGAAATCCAAGTTCTGCCATTTCACGGTGATGGTCGTTGAGAACAATTGCACTGTTTGCGTACGCCTTGGGCAACTCGTCATTGGGGAGGAACTCGCCCGCTATCTGTTCAGGGGCAAGGAATTCCTCCCAGCCGACCCCATAGACCTCCAGTGGTATCCCGGCTGCGAGTGCGTCACGCACAATGGGACGAAACTCCCCGCGTGTCGATCCAACGAAAAGAACACCAGATTTTTGAGTTGAGGCAGAGGGGGTGAAGCGGCTCGTGTTGGTGGCCTGCAGAAGAGGGGTGAATTCACCGATCTCTGGTTCAGGACTCCAGTAATTACTTGCAGCAAATGCTCGCGAATACTGGGCAGCTTCACCGGGCTCAACAAGTTCCGGGTGCGAGATCACCCAGAGCATCCATGTTGCGCTCGTATTGGAAGGGACAACCCGTCGCAGCCCACGCAGGACCACAACAACGTCATCGGTATTGCGCTTCTCGCTGTTGGCACCGGCCCGCGAAACCACTTTGGCGTCAACCCCTTCAGCGATCAGGGCTAAAGCAAGATCTGTAGCGAACCAGTAATCCCCCCACTGCTTTCCCGCTTCGCCCTTGGGCGCTGAAGTAACTATCGACCACTGAGGTTTGCGGTTGAACAGTTTCATGACTTAGCCCGCCCAATGAGAAACCCGAGTCCCCAAGAAATGTGCATGACAGGAAAGACGATGGGTAAAAGAAATCCACTTAGGCCAGCCTTGGAAATCACACTCGCCCCAATTACCCCCAGCAAATACGCAACTAGCGGAATGAGGCCAACCCACAACAGTAATTGTTGTGATGCAAGAAGACCAATGACTATGAACAACAGGCCCAAAGCAAGCCCGATGACGAGAACTGGGGCCGCCAAGTAACGCAGTGAAATCGTTTCGCGGTATCGGCGGGCCACTTCCCTGCGCCACGTGCCGTAACCAAAATATTGACGCGAAAGTGAACGCAGACTGGAGCGGGGTCGGTAGGTCACCACCATCTCGGGCGTGAACCACACTGTGCCACCGGTTTCACGGATGCGGTGATTCATCTCCCAATCTTGGGCTCGAACCATCGATTCGTCGTAGCCGCCAACACGCTCCAATGCAGATCGACGAAAGCAACCCAGATATACGGTCAGAGCTTCACCCTCAGTCCCACCAACATGAAATGCGGCGCCGCCGACACCAAACTTGGAGGTCATTGCGGAAGCAATCGCCTTTTGCATTGCAGTTAGGCCACTTGCTGCCATGATTCCACCGACATTGTCAGCGCCACTTCGGTTCAGGGTTTCAACACCAATGCGGACGTAGTCAACTGGGATGAGGGCATGGCCGTCAACCCTAACAACAACCTCAGATTGAGACGCGCCGATTGCGGCGTTCAACGCTGAAGGGGTTCTCCCGCTGGGATTAGCCACAACTCTCACACTTGGGTGACGTTCTGCAAGTTCGGCTGCAATCACTTCGGTGCGATCACGTGATGGGGCAACCGCAACCACGATCATCATTTCCCCGTTGTAGTCCTGAGCGAGCAAACGCGCGATCGCGGACTCGAGGTGATCTTCCTCGTTGAGAACCGGCATCACGATTGCAACACTTGGTAGCGAGTTCATTGATTTAGCGCTCCAAATCCAGATCCGTGTAACCGCGCAAAATTCCGCTGTCAACCCCGGTCACTTCACCGGAGATGTCTTTTCGAAAATGCGCATCAGAGACGAGTGACGTGTTGACTGCAAGGGAATCCTGAGCGTGTCGGACATAGATGTAACCGTGCCCATGGGTTCGGTAGATCAAGCCCCCATGTTCGGTGACACGCTCGATCAAGGCCAGGTCAACTGATTTAGGGACCGGCCGCCAACCGCCCACGGCGTGAAGGTCCGCTTGCGAAATCAGCATGGTTCCACCAGCGACAAACTTTGCGTATTTTTCAGCAGCATAAGTTGGTCTAAACACGGTGACATTTTCACTCGCAAGATAAATGTTGTCGAGCGCTTTGCCCACAAGTTGAGCCCCCGAATACATTCGTGCAGTGACCAAATCCCAAACATGCTCAGGTCCGTAAAAGTCATCATCATCTATTTTCGTAATGAGCTCGCCACTGGCTAGGGAACTTGCAACCGTGAGTACTTCACCCAAGTTGAGAGAGTCCGGTACAGACCGAGTCAGAGCGGGAAAGGGCAACTCGGAAAGGTGAACGGCGATATGGGCATCGAGTTCAAAGCCGTGTGTAATGAGCACTAGCTCAAGATTTGGATATGTTTGCCGCGAGAGTAATTCCACTATTGCGTGGAGGTGTTCTTCGCGATTTGTCACCAAAACCATCGAGACACTTGGCCAACCGTAAATCTGCGGGTGCGGTGAGTGTTTGCGCAGAGCATTGTTGCGCCGGGCAATCGATACAAATTCACTTTCCCGGGGATTCGTGGTTGCGACATCACAGTTGACTCCACAGGACTGTAATTGGATTTTCTGGGTGAAAGTAATCCCAGCCGTTTCCGTTAACCCTGTGACTCCGCGCAGTCGGTGGACGGTGGCCGAATCAAGTGAAGGGGGAAGCGAAAGTGTTGAGGCCGCAAGCACATTGGCTGGCGCCAGCGAGCGACGGCCGATTGGGCGGTGCACGAGTGGGTTCACCACAAACTCAGTGTCAACGGCCGTTAACCAGACACTAGCCTCTGTGATGGTGAGGTCAGTTGGCCGAAGGTGCAGATTTTCGCTGGGATTGGCACTCACTAAGTGTCGAAGAGTTTCTGCGAGGTTTCCGCTACGCGGGAGTGCTGTGGGGTCCCAACTGACTTTCGGAGCGAAAACCCCACCCGGAGTTGGAGTGCAAGCGCGCAATAACCCGGATAGGAGGACTGCCAGTGAGAGTTCGGTGGCAACGGTTGCTTCAGCTTCAAATCCGGTTTCAGTCCACCGACCTGAGAATTGAGACAGTGCAAGTTCCGGTTTTCCCAACCAACTCGAGCGCGGTGCCTTTGCGTGATCAATGACTAGACTCACCGACAATGCCAACTCACCGGTTTTAGCTATTTCCGCTATCAACTCACGCAAGGAATCACGGTTGTAAACCCGAATCGTGAAATGCCCTGTGCGACCTTTGCGCACTTTGGGAGCAGCCACGCGATTTGAGCCCTTCATAGTCAGAACTGTAGGACTTTCGAGGGCGAGACCCGCCCAACGGGGCTGGCGGTGAGAATTGACCGGTCAATCGCACTAATCTTGAGCAATGACCAAGCAGACCCCGCGACTCTCTGTCATTGGCACCGGCTACCTCGGAGCGACCCACGCAGCCTGCATGGCTGAACTAGGATTTGAGGTTATTGGGCTCGATGTTGTTCCTGAGAAGGTTGACCTGCTCAATTCCGGCAAAGTCCCCTTTTACGAGCCTGAGCTCGAGGAAGTTCTCCAGCGCAATATCGCAGCCGGGCGGGTGAAGTTCACGACTTCATTTGCCGAGGTCGCCGACTTCGCTGACATTCACTTTATTTGCGTGGGAACCCCACAACAATCAGGGTCCTATGCCGCCGATGTATCCCAGGTCTTTGGCTCTGTTGAGTCACTCTCCACACACCTGTCCCCAACCGACCTAGTGGTTGGCAAGTCAACTGTCCCGGTAGGGACAGCGGACAAAATTGCCGAAATGCTAAAAATTGCAGCACCCGGAGTTGAGACTGTCTGGAACCCAGAGTTCTTGCGCGAAGGTTTCGCGGTTCAGGACACCTTGGAACCGGACCGTCTGGTCATTGGGGTTCGCTCGCCCAACGCTGAAGCGCGAATGCGCGAGGTTTATGCCCCGATGATCGAAAAAGGAATTCCTTTCCTGGTCACCGACTTTCCTACGGCCGAGTTGGTCAAGGTTGCGGCTAACTCATTTTTGGCCACGAAGATTTCATTCATTAATGCGATGGCCGAGGTGTGTGAATCGGCCGGAGCTGACGTTGTGCAATTGGCTGAGGCAATCGGTTACGACACTCGGATTGGAAACAAATTCCTTGGAGCTGGTCTTGGCTTCGGCGGTGGCTGTCTCCCCAAAGATATTCGGGCATTCATGGCACGCGCAGGAGAACTTGGAGCTGAAGAAGCACTTACATTTTTACGCGAGGTAGACCAAATCAACCTGCGTCGTCGCAGCCACACGGTTGACCTCGCCCGCAAGGAACTAGGTGGTGAGCTGCGTGGCAAAACTATTTGCATGTTCGGTGCCACATTTAAGCCTGACAGTGATGACGTTCGTGACTCACCCGCACTTGATGTTGCTGTGGCTCTTGCTAACGCCGGCGCAACGGTTGTTGTACATGACCCAAAGGGCACGGTTAACGCTGAACGAGTTTACCCAACCTTGACGTACTCGACGGATGCCATGAAAGCTGCAACTCATGCGGATTTGATCATTCACGGTACGGAGTGGATGGAATACCGGGAAATTGATCCAGTTGAACTTGCGAAAGTTGTTTCCCAAAAAAACATTATCGATGCCCGAAACAAATTAGATGTCATATCCTGGCGTGCCGCCGGCTGGAATATCCGAGCACTTGGCCGACCTACCGCATAAGCAATTCAATGCAAATCCCCGCAATTCTTGAGAGCACCAACCTTTGGTTTGTCGTGGGCCTAGGAAACAATCCTGATCGAGCAGCATTTGGAGTAGCGAAATTTCTCCAAGACCACGGCAAACAGATTGTTCCGATTTACCCACGAGCCGAAATGGTTCACGGCGAACAAGGTTTCGCGACAATTGCCGAAGCAAAAAAGGTGTGGGGTGCACCCGATGTTGTCGATCTATTTGTGAACAGTTCACGGGCTGGTCAGTTGAGTGACCAAGGGGTTCAGGCCGGGGCAAAAGTTATCTGGATGCAACTTGGTGTCACCGATGAGGCAGCTGCTGAGCGAGCTCGGGCTGCTGGACTTTCCATCATTATGAATAAATGCCCAGTGATTGAATGGCGAAGAATTTCACATTAGTTAGGTGAGATTGCCTTGTTTGGCTGCCGCTTGGGCATTGAGTTCCTGGGCGTAACTCTCAAGTTTCTGCGAAATTGCAGTGTCGGTGATCCCCAGCATGCGAGCGGCGAGAAGTCCTGCATTTTTAGCATTGTCGATTCCCACGGTTGCCACGGGGATTCCTGCCGGCATCTGGACAATCGAGAGTAGCGAGTCCATTCCATCAAGTTTGGTCGCAGAAACAGGAACACCTATTACAGGAAGCGTGGTCAGAGATGCAATCATTCCGGGAAGGTGAGCCGCTCCACCAGCGCCGGCAATAATCACGTCAAAACCATTCGCACGAGCACTTTGAGCGAATGCGGTCATTTCCAGCGGCATGCGATGAGCTGAGAGAACCAAGGGTTTGTTGCTTATTCCCAGTTCGATCAGAACTTTCGCCGCGGCACACATAACGGGCCAGTCAGAGTCACTGCCCATACAGATGGCAACTTGAATCTTTTCGCTACTCATTTATATCTCCCGTGAAATAGGACACCGCGTGTTCCACTCGATTACGTAAGTCTGTCAGGTCAGATCCGCTCGCGGTCACATGTCCCACTTTTCGCCCCGGTTTCACTACTTTTCCGTATAGGTGGGTGTGGAGATCCTGATCACGAGCAAAGACGTGACGGTAGGCACTGTAAAGATTGGGGACATCGCCTCCCAAAATATTTCCCATGACCGACCAGCTTGCGATCGCCCGTGGTGAACCAAGGGGTAGGTCAAGAACGGCACGCAAATGATTTTCGAACTGGCTCGTCGCGGCCCCTTCGATACTCCAGTGGCCTGAGTTATGCGCCCGCATGGCGAGTTCATTGACCAGAACAGAATCACCGGTGTCAAATAATTCAACGGCAAGCATTCCTACAACTTCGAGCTCTCGCGCAATTCTCAAGGCAATTTCCGTAGCCGTGACAGCAATCTTTGGATCAAGATCTGGGGCGGGAGCAATTACCTCCGCACAGATTCCATTGCGCTGAGTTGTCTGCACTACCGGGTAGGCCACACATTGATCACTTGGCGAGCGGGCCACCTGAACTGCTAGTTCTCGAACAAAGTTCACTTTTTCCTCGGCCAACCAATGGGATCCGGCCGGCAGTTTATTTTCGAAAATGGTGTTGATGTCTGACTCGTCGTTGACGAACCAAACACCTTTGCCGTCGTATCCTCCACGGGAAGTTTTCAGGATGAATGGGTAGCCAACTTCCCTTGCAAAAATTTCGGCATCGGATTCGGAATCCACTTGCGACCAACGCGGGCAAGGGATCCCAAGTTCGGTGAGCGCCCGGCGCATAACAAGTTTGTCCTGGGCGTAGATCACGGCTTCTGGACTTGGGTATACCGGCTTCCCACAATTTTTCAGCACTTCCATGACATCTGGGGTTAACAGTTCATGATCGAATGTCACCACGTCACAAGACTGGGCAAATGCGAGCACCGTTTGCGGGTCATCTTTGGAACCGATGGTGGTATCGGCGGCAACTAGCGCAGCCGGTTCCTCCGAGTTATTTGCTAAAACCTTGAAGCGGACTCCCAATGCGGTTGCCGGGGCAATACTCATTTGAGCCAACTGCCCAGCCCCGATCATGCCAACGGTGGGACCAAGCTCATGCCCACCACTTTGCTTCACGAGAGAAACTTAGTACTTGAGGCGCTCTCCACCGTTGCGTAGTTAGACTCCGCGAATGCGCGGTCCCAAAACCCAAGTCAGGTCTGTGCAATCGTGGGTGACCGGAATCTGGCGTGAACTCGCCAAATTTGGGATTGTTGGATTGTCGGCCCTTGTCATTGACATTGGACTTTTCAATTATTTGCGCTTTGCTGGCGGCGAAGGTCCGATGTTCGATCGACCCATCTCCTCAAAAATTATCAGTGTCGCTGTGGCGACGACCTTCGCCTACTTCGGAAACAGATATTGGACTTTTCGTCAACGTGGTCGAACCAACATGGGCCGTGAATACCTGATGTTCTTCGGGTTAAACGCAGTTGCAATGGTGATCGCGATTGGCTGTCTCTGGTTCAGCCACTACCTCATGGGTTGGGACAGTGCATTGGCTGACAACATCAGCGCCAACGTCGTAGGACTTGGACTGGGCACCATGTTTCGATTTTGGTCGTACCGGAAATTCGTTTTCCCCGCTATCCCAGCTGACGCTGAACACCAGGGTGAACGTGAACTCGCCGAAAGAGATGCGATTACCCCGATCTGATTTTTTACTCGGGAACTGAACCTCGTCCGCGGCGGCGGGAGTCGTCGAGTTCATGGAGTTCATAAACCTGACGCTGAATGTCTTCAACATTGGGTACATCATTAATCACTAAGTCTCCGTCATCACTTGCCGACTCAACTTCTAATGTTCCATAATTCAAAACTCGACCCAGAACACTTACTTCAAAAGAGACGTTATTGACTTTCGATAGCGGCATATCTCGCCCCTGCTTGGTCAGCAAACCTCGCCGCACAATTATTCGGCGGCTTGTAAATACGTACTGTGTTGTGAGCCAAGTCAGGAACGGGAGTGCCACCTGCCAGGACAAAATAATTACGCCCACCACGACAACGATCCAACGAAACACCGTGCTATCAAATGTAAAGAATGCCCAAGTTGCTATGAAGACTTCAAGGACCAGCACACAGGCTGGCCATATCAAGGCACGCCAATGCGGTTTAAGTTCAAATGCAATTGTCTCGCCGGGGGCTAAAAGTTTTTCGGGGTACATGACTTAATTGTGGCATGAATTACATCGGCTGCGACGACTATCTCGCGTCTATCGCCTGAGCGGGCGATGACCAGGTGTCCGTATTCATCAAGTCCTAGGCCTTCAGCTTCAAAGGGCTCCTCATTCGGTCGGGTAATCTGGACCGTAGCCCCGATGCTTGAGCACACACTGTGATACCGCTCGGACGGACCCGATGTGTCCCAGCCAGCATCGCGCCATGACTCAATGTATGTGTGCAGTGAATTAACAATTTCAGCCATCACTGTTGGGATGCTTGGTGCTGGGTCGCACAGATCAGCGAGTGAAACCGAGTTGGGGAAGTGCGCGCGCGTGACATTGATCCCAATGCCCACAACCCACCGGTCAGGGACCCCCGCTGACTCAATCAACATTCCACCAAGTTTGGCGCCATTCGCGGTCACGTCATTTGGCCACTTGAGTTCAACCATGGCACCTAATCGCGTACAAGCGTCAAAAACTGCCAGCCCGGCGACGAGGGGCAGCCACGTGGGTGCTCCGCAGCCTGAGAGGTCCACGAGCACCGAACACCACAACCCACTGCCGGGTTCACTCTGCCAATTGCGATCGAGTCTGCCGCGGCCAGCGCTCTGCTCTGACGCAACCACCACGGTCCAAGGAGCAACGGGCTCTCCCAGGCATCGTCGGATTAATTCACTATTCGTTGAATCGACGGTATTTAGGGAAATAACTTCCGGGCTGAATGGGATCAATGGGATCAACGTCACAAAATCACTTGGGTCATCCTGCTCAGCGAATTCATCCACGCCGATAAGGTACGCAGGTAGACCAAGAGCGAGTTGCAAGACCCACCCAGGAGGATTCATGAGCGCCGAAATCACCCCCGATATTCACACTACCGCGGGTAGAGCCGACGTTTTGCGTTCTCGTCGAACTGAAGCAGCTGGCAAGCGCCAAGACGCTGTTGACAAGCAGCACGCCCGAGGCAAGATGACCGCGATGGAGCGGATTGAAGCCTTCCTTGACCCCGATTCATTTCAAGCAATTGACGGCCTTACCCGGCACCGATCACACAACTTTGGGCTAGAAAGCACTCGTCCTTACGGAGATGGAGTAATCACAGGATACGGAACGGTCGATGGCCGCCAAGTGTGTGTCTTTGCCCAGGATTTCACCGTCTTTGGAGGGTCCCTTGGTGAAGTATTCGGTGAAAAGATTGTCAAGATCATGGACCTGGCGCTCAAAACTGGGTGCCCGATGATCGGCCTCAACGACTCAGGTGGTGCGCGGATTCAAGAAGGTGTCGTCTCACTTGCGCTTTACGGTGAGATTTTTTACCGCAACGTGATGGCATCCGGTGTGATCCCTCAAATTTCTTTGATCATGGGGCCATGTGCTGGCGGCGCGGTCTACTCCCCCGCGATCACCGACTTCATTGTGATGGTGGATAAAACCTCTCACATGTTTATTACCGGACCCGATGTAATTAAAACCGTCACCGGTGAAGACGTTGCCTTCGAGGAACTCGGTGGCGCACACACCCACAACTCCAAGAGTGGCGTTGCCCACTACATGGCAACAGATGAAACTGACGCACTCGACTACGTCAGGGCGTTACTTTCATATCTGCCCAGTAATAATTTGAGTGAACCTGTGGTTATTCCCACAAAGGTCTCTATGGATTTCACCGAAGAGGATTACGCCCTCGACTCGATTATTCCTGACTCGCCGAATCAGCCTTATGACATGCATGAAGTGTTGGCCTGTGTTCTCGACGACGGTGACTTCCTAGAAACCCAACCACTTTTCGCTCCCAATATCTTGTGTGGATTTGGTCGAGTTGAAGGCCACCCGGTGGGCATTGTGGCTAACCAGCCAATGCAGTTTGCAGGGACACTTGATATCGAAGCTTCAGAAAAAGCTGCTCGTTTCGTGCGCACCTGCGATGCATTTAATATTCCTATCATCACTTTCGTTGACGTACCAGGATTCCTACCGGGCACAGATCAAGAGTGGGACGGAATTATTCGCCGTGGCGCAAAACTGATTTACGCCTATGCCGAAGCAACAGTTCCCAAGCTCACGGTTGTCACCCGCAAGGCTTATGGTGGGGCCTACGTGGTTATGGGTTCAAAGCACCTGCGGGCTGATCTGAACCTAGCCTGGCCGACAGGAGAAATTGCAGTCATGGGCGCTCAGGGTGCGGTCAATATCTTGTACCGCAAAGAGCTTGCCGGAGCTACTGATCCTGTTGCCGAGCGTGCTGCTCGCATTGAGGAATACACAGAGAAGTTCGCTAACCCGTATGTTGCAGCTGAGCGGGGATACATGGACCGGGTGATTTTCCCGCATGAAACCCGCTTGCAACTCACTCGTGCATTGCGGGCGCTGCGCACCAAGCGCGCAACATTGCCGCCCAAAAAGCACGGAAATATCCCGCTGTGACCGCCCCGCATCTTCACGTTATCCGCGGCGATGCCAGCCCCGAAGACATTGCCTCGCTGCTCGCTGTGTTCGCGGCGGTACAAGGCAATGCCCAGCCGCAGGAATCAGCCGCCATTCATGCATGGAATAGCCGGGCTGCCACGATGCGTAATTTCCCTGCGCCCGGACCCGGCGCTTGGCGCGCATCGGGCATGGCCCAATAAGTCAACCCATGCATCTAATTTTGGCTTCAGCTTCTCCCGCGCGCCTAGCAACTTTAATTAGTGCTGGCATTAACCCTGTTGTTCGCGTGAGCCATATCGATGAAGAGGCAATTGAACGGCACATGGCAGAGGCAGCCCCAAGTGAGATTGCGCAAGCACTCGCCCAGGCCAAATGTGAAAAAGTCACCCTAGAACTTACTGAGAACAACGAACTAAAACCCAACACGATCG
>JAFMCP010000107.1 GCA_017857705.1 Candidatus Nanopelagicales bacterium | reverse complement strand
TGTCTAACCAATCGGTGACTCTTGGCCACACCTCGCGACCGCGAGTGGGAACTAAATCGGATGTTATTTGTGAGTTCATGGCTTTCCTTTCTGAGAGTGCCATCTACTCAAATTGTTGACGACCTAGACCGAAAATGGAGTGCCTAAATAGTCATTGACCTGTCATTCAGCTCGGAAAATTGATCATGCGCGGGGGTCATGTGAAGATCTACGAATGAGCATCCTCGTGAACCAGACGCTATCTACGCTGAACTCGCTACGAGGGGGATCTCATGGTGGTTCACTTTCAGAAGCACGGATTTTTAGTCGTTGACGAGTGGAATATTGAAACCTATGTATACCAACGATTTTTTTACGTGGACGGTAAAGGAATGGAACCTGAGACCTCTTACATTCACCACGACCGTGGTTTCACGGTGTTCGGGGTAAGGCCCTCAGGTATAACTTGCGCGACATGGGTGGATAAACGTCACCACCCCCGATGAATAGGAAAAGAGCAATAATGATAACGAGACCTTGGCAAATTGTTGGACTTGCAACTGTGTGCTTCATCCAGGCTTTTCACCTGCTGACGGCAGTCCTGGGAGACGTGCTCGCAATGTCGGATCATCAGAACGTGGAGGAGCTTGCCGCACTTGGACTTGGCGGCCAGGACGTCGAGTCTGTATATGAGCATCTCGTCTTGTCAGAAGACATCTTCGGAATCATGGCGGTGCTTATATTCATGGTGGGGTTCCTGCTCTATCGCGGCCAATACTTGGCCGGGGTGCGGTTATTTGGAACGATCTTCTTTGCTATCGGATTTCTGGGGTACCTCATTGCGGGTGGCTCGACGGCCGATGGAACAGCCATGAGCACTCAAGGTGATCGGGTGGTCACACTCGTTTTGACAGGGCTGTTGCTCGCGGGCTTCATCTCCTTGTTCTTCGGCAAGTCGGCCAAGTGGGTCGCAGAGCACAAAGAGGGTTAGGACACGAGGGTTAGGAATCGAGGCGGCCCCGTGTTGATCGTTATGGCCACTGTGTGAGTGGGAGACTGGTTCGAAGTCGGGGCGTCTCATCTGACGCCCCGACTTCGAAGCGGTGGCGCGCGGTATTGCTTTTGCGGGGAGGGAGCTTTGCGCGCCGCAGGTATGCCCAAGCCGGCCGTTTGTCGTGAAACTGATTGTCGTCAATCTGCCAAAGAGAATTGTGGGCGATACAGGAATCGAATTAATTTCTTGGGGCAATCGATTAAAGTCAATAATTGTCAAAAAGTGCCATATTTCCCCTATAAAGGCGACACAAGAAGACGTGCTGTATCATTGCTGTATACGTTAATGGCACGGCCGTGCCATTACGTTGGGAGGCGATATGGCAACGAAAAGACGCAGAGCAAGAGGCGCGGGCAATGTTCGCAAGTTGACTTCGGGCAAGTACCAAGCGCGAATCATCGGTCCCGACGGCAAAAGTCACAATGCGCCGCACACATTTGAAACCAAAATGGATGCGGTTTCCTGGCTCAATCACCAGGAAAGAAACCTGCGCAATGGCGGAATTTGGGAAGATCCCAAAACCCTCAAAGTTGGCGGGATTTTGACTTTGAATGGCTTTTTCCAAGAATGGATTGCAGATCAGGACCATATTCGACAAACAACACGCGAATTGTATGAATCACAATGGCGCCGTCTAATATCGACGTCAGTGGGAGCTCTACTCATTACAAGCATCACCGAGGGTGATGTTCGGGTTTGGCGACAGAATCTTGACCCATCAAAGCCAACTCAGCGGAAACAACTTTATGCCCTGCTCAGACAAGTTCTCAAAGCGGCAGTTGATGCCAAGATCATCCCGCTGAACCCTGCCCCGATGCACTCATTCGGAGCCATCATTCCCAGGGAATCGGTGATCCTCACTCCTGCCGAAGTCGTGGCGCTGGCCGAGAATATGCCCCCGCGGTATCGAGCATTGGTCTACGTGTCAGCCTGGTGCGCCGTTCGCTTCGGAGAGGCCACTGGGATTGAGCGGCGCGATATTGACCTTGATGCGCAGGTGATTCATGTGCGTCGAGGCATGGTCCGCACTAAGTCTGGGGTGAAAGCTAATCCACCGAAGTCGCGAGCGGGATTGCGGAAGGTCACTATTCCCTCGCACATCGTGCAAATCATTTCCGATCACCTTGACGAATTTGTAGCTCCAGAATCAACGGCAAAAGTATTCGGAAGTGCCCACAATGATAGCAAGGCGCTCGCCCCGTCCACTCTGACTAAGGTCTTTTATCCAGCGCGTAAAAAGATCGGCTATCCGAACATGGTCTGGCACGACCTTCGGCACACCGGAGGCACGATGGCAGCACAAGTTGGTGCCACGCTGCGCGAGTCGATGGATCGACTAGGTCACTCAACTGTCGCTGCCGCGATGCGCTACCAGCACTCAACGGAATCACGCCAAGCCGAAATAGCTGAGAAACTAGCGGCATTGGCGCAGGCCTATTGAGCTATTGGCCCGGAGTTAGTCCAGGTAGGCGTATCCGAAGACGCCGCGCTGAACACAACGTATTCCAGCGAGTAGTCACACCTATCTCAATTACCATGCACGCACACCTGTTCAAATCCACACAAGGTCATATTTTCAGTCCAATGCTGACAAAGATCAACACAACTAACAAGATGGTGACCTTGTTACTTGAATCCACTTTGCCAAGGTATGTGTCTGTTAATTCCCCGTGTGACCTAACTTGGATCGGCCCTGAAACGAAATAGACCACTATTCCGCATTAAGCGAGTCCTCCAATGAACCGCATATGACGCGTCGGACGCTAAGGGGTTCGCTGTAGTCAATAGTGAAAATCCATGGGTTCATATCGACAAACGCTTGTTCGGGCACATCTTCTGTGCCTATAGCTACGCGTCTTTTATTGAGCTCGGATTCGAAATATGCACGTACGGGTGGGTCATCGTTTCCGATGCGAGACGTGTCATCTTCAGGCGGATCTACGTCGTATTCTCTGGGACCATATACGGTTTGTTGGGGCCAGTCTGCGCCGCTCCAGTTGATGAACTTGTTGTATTCGTCACGGGCGCGAACTAGGCGACGAACGTATGAATACATTTCTTGCGTGGCATCTGCAAGCCCTTCCCAATAGGCATCAAGACGATTTGCCTGAGCCGCAGTTTGTGCTCTTTCTTGCAGAGCCGTTTCCCTTTCTCTAAGACTGACGAGTGAGTCCTTAATACTCCATGTACCGCCCGACTCCGGCATGACGTATTTTCCCAGATCCCCCGTCTCACTGTTCTCCAACACGATGTCACACGATTGCATTGCGTAGGACTCCGCCTCATCTACCGGATTAGATTCTTGGTCGCAGCCAGAAACAAGCAAGCCAACGAGGAGCGCAGTAGTGACAAGCGAATTTCGGTTCATTTATGACCCCCAATCGATTGCTTAACGCACGTTATCAAGAACCGATAATTAAATGGGAATACGGAGAAACCAGATTCACAAAATGACCGAACAAATGAAACTTCCCCAGCTAACCTCGAACTAAGCGACCCTTATTATGGAGAATAGTCGCAAAGCCAGGAGCTAAAGGGGCGCTGGCACTTGAGTACGGGGGAAACTAAATGAGAGTAAGTAAATTAACAAAAACAATGACTGCTTTGACCGGCGTGCTGGTTCTTACTTTGACGGGTTGTGCAAGTTCTAGCGATACGGAAGCCGTCGCCGAAACGGAAACATCTGAAGTTACCGATCCTGTTGTTGAGGAAACGATCACGGAGGAAGTGGTTGAAGAGCCAATTGCGGAAGACCCTGTAGTTGAGGAGCCGGTCGAAGAAGAGACTGAGACAGAGACTGGGTTTTTTGAACTTAAGTTTGGTGATGCTCTTGAAACATCATCGGAAGACGGGACAAGCAGCACGATCACTATTGGGTCACCTACGAAGGCTAAATGTCAGTATTCTTCTATCGGATGCGACAAGCCTGAAATTGGCGACAGAGTAATTCAAATTCCGATTCTCATCCAAAACACAGGTGAAGGTGCGGTCGAATGGGGCAGGTCCTACTTCATTCTTGAGTACGCTGACGGAACTCAGGTTGAAATGGGAGACGGCGCTGCAAGGGATTACACTCCAGATAACGCACTTGGATATGACAACAAAATTCGAGTGGGTGGCCAATTGAAATCGGTACTCGTATTTGAAGCACCAGAAGGTCCATTCAGCTTACTGATTCTGACCAACGCTTACGACGGCGAACCTTTTGCTGCTTGGTCATAAATTGCTTTCGTCTGTTGGTTCACTGAAAGCCCCCATCGAAAGGTGGGGGGTTTCAGCTTTGGTAAGGAACACTTGGGGACTGCGATTAAGTCAGTCAAACAATAGGGAATTCAAGAGGCGCTTCCAGGCCGTAGCGAACCTTAATCGTGTCGGGGGGAGAGGCTCTCCCCCGGCTATGTCCCGTCCTCTAGCCCATTAGGGGGCTACCCCCAGGGTGGCTAAGAGTAGATCCGGGTCGAAGAAAATCTTGTTTCAACAGGGGGCCACACAGGATAATCCGAACTTTCACACTTCTTGAGTTATAGAATTCACCTATGAAGCGGGGGTTTCTGAAAATTAGTGTGCCTACAGTTCTGGCTGTGGTTTTGACCCTATCTGGGTGTGGAGAATCATCAACGGAATTACCCACCACTGCCGCTGGAAAACTCGGTGCGGTGAATTCCGACCTCAAGAAAATGCCCAATCGAGACCAGT
>JAFMCP010000021.1 GCA_017857705.1 Candidatus Nanopelagicales bacterium | reverse complement strand
TTGAAGTTCTACTGAGGAAAGAGCAACTGGGCGCAACATTCGCTGTGACGCAATTCGTGTTCCAGCCGGATTCTTACGCTCGGTTGATTTCAGAATTAGCCGAGAGGGGATCCGCACTGACCGTTTACCCCGGAATCATGCCGGTGACCAGTTACCGGCAATTCACTCGGATGCTTGATATGGCCAATGGTGAGATCCCTGATTCAATGATGGCGCAATTCGATAAATACCAGGATGATCCCGATTCGATCCGAGAATTGGGCATCGAAATTGCCACTCAGGTGAGTGAGCAAGTCCTTGATGCAGGAGCTGAGGGTTTGCATTTCTATACGCTTAATTCAGCCAAGTCCACCCTCGAGGTGGTCAAGAGACTAGGTGTTAGACCCGCTGAGCGGGCCTAACACGTTAGCTAGTTGCTCGTCCAGCCCTCGCGCTTGTGAGCACCATCGCAGAACGGCTTATTAGCGCTGTGTCCGCAACGGCAAAGGAAAGCAGACTCCGTCTCTTTGAGGATGTTTCCGTCTTCGTCGAGAACAGTTACTGGACCGGTAATTTGATCCGGACCGTCTTTGAGTGGGGTTATTGTCACGCGATCGCTCATTGGTGAAACCTACTCTTTCTCACTGAGTAGTTTTTCAACCTCAGGCTTGAGGTCTTGGGGTTTTGTTGTTGGTGCAAATCGTTGCACGGTTGTGCCATCGGGACTGACAAGGAATTTGGTGAAGTTCCATTTGATGGCAGAACCTAGCATTCCACCGGCGTTGCTCTTAAGGAATTTGAAAACGGGATGCGCTTTAGATCCATTGACATCCACCTTGGTGGAGAGCGGGAAGTTCACTCCGTAATTGATGGTGCAAAATTCCTCAATCGCAGTGTCATCGCCTGGCTCCTGATGCGCGAATTGATCACACGGAAAACCAAGAACAACAAGTCCTTCGCTCCCCAATTCTTCATGGAGTTTTTGGAGGCCGTCGTATTGCGGAGTGAACCCGCATTTACTGGCTGTGTTAACAATCAAAACCGGCTTACCGCGGTAGGCATCAAGGCTTACTTCGTTGCCTTTATTGTCAGTGAAACTAAGGTCATATAGCGAATTCGGATTGCCCATGTCGTCATTCTGTCCTACCCAAGGCAGTGCTGTCCATGCTGTCCATGCTGTCCATGCTGTCCATGCTGTCCATGCTGTCCATGCAGTCCATGCTGTCCAGGCTGCCCAGCGGATAGGCTCCGATGGTGAGTGAGCCTCTAGTTTCCATGAAGCCTTCGGCGGGCAAAAGCCGTAAGGGACTCATTTTTAGCATTGTGCTGGGCCTGGTCGTCATGGTGCTGCTTTTTTGGTTTATCGGTCAGAACGCGGGGGAATACCGCAAAGCTTTCACCGAACTCGGTGCAATTGATCCAGTGTGGAAGACCCTGATCGGGGCTGCCTCTTTTATCAACATCGCGATCTACCCCCTGACAGCCATCGCAGCAATTCGAACATTGAGCTATTTACACGCGTCACTGAGTCGGCAAGCAGGCTTTACACTCAGCAACATCGTTCCCGGCGGGGGAGCGGTAGCTGTGGCAACCCAGTACGCAGTTTTAGCCAAGTACGGAGTCCCTCAGGCGAAAGCCGCAGCTGCGGTTTCAGCAGATGCAGTCTTCACTTATCTATTCACCCTTGGTGCACCATCAATTGCGGTGACGTTGCTGGTGATTGAAGGTCGATCAACGGGTGGGTTCATGACAACCGCCGTGATCGGATTGACGGCCGTTGTTATTTCCCTGATTGTGATCGTGGCGGTACTTCGAAGTGAAAGTGCTGCCCGAAAAATTGGTGGGTGGGTTCAAAAACCATTAAATGCGGTCATGAAAAGGATCAAAAAGAAGGCACCCGACCTGAGCAGTATTCTGGTTCAGTTCCACGATCAAGCAGCTGACTTAATTAAAACTCGCTGGAAGGCTCTGACGATCACAAATGTCGCAGCACAGATGGCGCCAATGTTGGTGCTGTGGGCCGCACTCGAGGGCCTGGGTGTAACTAACGCACAACTTTCATTGATCGAACTATTTGCGGCGTTTTCAATTGCATTGGTCTTGACCGCGTTCCCCATCACACCCGGTGGATTGGGGACTGTCGATGCAGCTCTGATTGGATTGTTGATCGCATTTGGTGTGGACAGTTCAACAGCGGTTGCAGCCGATCTACTGTGGCGATTGGGCTGGTTCTTGCCTCAACTTCTTGTTGGTGCACTCGCGCTCGCCAAATTCGGTTGGGATCGCAAGCATGGACGTCACGTCACCGCCTAACTGGTTTTTTCCTGTTGCAATTCTCTGAAGTCACTTTTCTGACATACGCCGCAGTCGGGGCAGTTCCATGATTCTGGGATTTCTGAGAAGGGGGTGCCGCAAGGAAAACCTTCCCGAGGATCACCGGTTTCCACCCGGTAGGTGTAATCACAACCAGGGCATTGAGCAGACTTCCACGAATGTGTTGGTGGGATTGTATTTTCACCAGTGACACTTGAATGGTTTAAGGATTCATTCCCGTATTTGGCGAGAATCTTATTTCGCTTCGATGGCGCAAGGTTCGCGCGCGATACGTCACCATCGAAGTGATCAAGAACCCTTGCGTCCATGACCCGCGACCATGCGGGGGGGACCAGCGCTAACAGGATCATTCCTGCATAACCTGTTGGGAGGACAGGACTTTCTTGATAAGAGAGAAGTGCTTGGTAGCGCCGGGTCGGCTGGGCGTGGTGGTCACTGTGACGTTGCAGATGATAGAGCAAAACATTGGTGGCAATGTTGTCTGAGTTCCAGCTGTGGCTGGGGTTAACGCGCTCATAGTGCTCGCGGTCGCCAGACTGTACTTTCTGCCGAAGCATTCCGTAATGCTCGAGGTAGTTAACGGCCTCGAGCAGCGTTATGGCAATAAACATTTGAATGAGGAGATAGGGGAGGATCTCAATTCCCAGCCACAGCAACATGGCGACCCATAAAACCACTGACATGAGCCAGGCATTGATGTTGTCATTGCTGATCCGGAAAGGGTGCTTCTTGCGCCTGGCAATTCGATTCTTTTCAAGAGTCCAGGAACTTTTGAGTGACCCTAGGACTGTGCGAGGCCAGTATCGGTAAAAGCTTTCACCCATTCGGCTGCTAGCAGGATCTTCGGGTGTTGCCACTCGGACATGATGACCACGATTATGTTCGGTAAAGAAGTGACCGTAAAAACTTTGGGCTAAGGCAATCTTTGACAGCCAGCGTTCGTATTTTTCTTTCTTATGACCCAATTCATGGGCCGTATTGATTCCGATTCCACCGATCATTCCAATGGAAATGGCGAAACCAACTTTGGTGATTGTGGACAAATCCCAGTTGGCGATCACGTAGAAACTGGCTGCAAATCCAGCGTACTGCAATGGAAGATAAGCGTAGGTCAGGATCCGGTAGTAGCGATCTGCTTCGAGTTGTGCAATCAATTCAGCTGGGGGATTGCGCACGTCACGCCCGGTAACTAAATCGATGATCGGTACCACCCCGAGAATGAAGATGGGTCCAATCCAAAACCACGCTGACCAGTTCGTCAGTGAATACATTCCGATGGCAATAAAAAGCAATGCAGGCATAGTGATCGCAACCAGCCACAGGTAGCGCTTGGTGTCACGCCACTGTTGGGTTGAGCCCTCGGTGATGGAATTGCCAGCCATTGAAAAAGCATATAGCGATCACATGCCTAACGAAATAGTTTCACCGGACACTTACGCCTCAATTGTCGGTAAATCAGCGTGCGAGTAGGGGCTTAATCTGCGCCTAGGTCAAATGATGCGCGCTCAAGGAGTGCTTCATCAGGGGATTGTGGGGTTGTTGATTTTTCAACGATCGCCTTGGCTCCGCCTGGTTTGAGTGTTCCCACCAAGTTGACATGACCATCCAGGAGTTGTCCCTGGCCCGCGTAAAGCTCCAGTTTGGCCCTGGTGTCTGCAATATCAAGGTTGCGCATGGTGAGTTGGCCAATGCGATCGGTTGGACCGAATGCAGCATTTTCGGTGCGCTCCATGGAGAGCTTGTCTGGGTGGTAACTAAATGCGGGGCCCTCGGTGCGAATGATTGAGTAGTCCTCACCGCGTCGGAGTCGAAGGGTGACGCTGCCGGTGACAGCTGATGCGACCCAGCGCATGAGGGATTCCCGGAGCATTAATGCTTGCGGGTCTAGCCACCGGCCTTCATAGAGAAGTCGACCAAGTCGACGACCTTCCGCGTGGTAATTCGCGATCGTGTCCTCGTTGTGAATTGCACTGAGGAGTCGTTCATAGGCAATAAAGAGTAATGCCATGCCGGGTGCTTCATAGATCCCGCGAGATTTGGCTTCGATGATTCGGTTTTCAATTTGATCGGCCATGCCCAACCCGTGCCGGCCACCGATCGCATTTGCTTGAAGCACCAAGTCCACAGGGGAATCGAAAGTGATCCCATTGATATTTACCGGGCGGCCCTGAACAAATTCGATGGTGACGTCCTCGGAGTCAATGTGAACATTGGGATCCCAGAACTTAACGCCCATGATTGGATCAACAATTTCCATTGAGGCATTGAGTTGCTCAAGATCCTTTGCCTCATGGGTTGCGCCCCAAATATTTGCATCTGTCGAGTAAGCCTTCTCCGTGCTGTCTCGATACGGGAGATTGCGCTCTTTGAGCCACTCGCTCATCTCGTGGCGCCCACCAAGTTCGGTGACGAATTGTGCGTCAAGCCACGGCTTGTAGATCCTCAGTTCGGGGTTGGCCAACAATCCATAACGGTAGAAGCGCTCGATGTCATTGCCCTTGTAGGTCGAGCCGTCACCCCAAATATTCACTCCGTCGTCGAGCATCGCCCGAACGAGAAGTGTTCCTGTGACCGCGCGGCCTAAGGGGGTGGTGTTGAAGTAGGTGCGACCGCCCGAGCGGATATGGAATGCCCCACATGCGATTGCCGCAAACCCCTCTTCAACGAGTGCTGATTTGCAATCAACAAGTCGCGCGTGCTCTGCACCGTACAAGCCTGCTCTGCCCGGGACTGAGTCAATATCGGGTTCGTCAGCCTGGCCAAGGTCTGCGGTGTATGTGTAGGGGATCGCCCCATGCTCGCGCATCCACGCCACAGCAACCGAGGTGTCTAAGCCACCGGAGAAAGCTATTCCAACCCGTTCGCCAACGGGCAAAGATGCGAGAACTTTGGACATGACACCAACCTTAACGAATAAAAATTTCGGGCCGTTGCGCAGTGATGCGAATTAACTAAATCCGAATCAGAATTATCTATGAAACTTTGAGAACGAGCTTTCCAAGATTCTCACCCGCAAAGAGGCGATTCAGGGTTGCCGGGAATTCCTCGATACTGCCCTCGACGATTGTTTCGGGTGCGGTGATTTTGCCCTGGGAAATCCACTTTCCCATTCGTCGCTGGGCGACACTGAATTGTGAGGCGTAATCAAAGACTAGGAAACCCGTCATGGTGCCTCGCTTGACCAGCAGGTTCATGTAATTACTGGGACCAGGGGTTATCTCGGTGGCGTTGTATTGGGAGATAGCACCACAAATAACTACTCGGGCACCAAATGAGAGATAAGCCAGGTTGGCGTTCAGGATTTCGCCACCAACATTGTCAAAATAGATGTCTACACCCTGCGCGCCTACTTCCTTGAGCGCTCCGCCTAAAAGCTTACGCATGCTGGTGTCCTGTTTGTAATCGATACAGTAATCAAATCCGAGTGTGTTCGTTACGTAGTCACACTTTTCTTTGCCGCCGGCGATACCAATCACCGTGCAGCCATTAAGTTTTGCGATTTGGCCAACAACGCTTCCCACCGCTCCTGCCGCAGCGGAGACAACCACAACGTCACCTGCACGTGGCTTGCCAAGTTCAAAGAAACCAAAGTAGGCGGTCATGCCGGTCATGCCCAATGCGCCAAGGAAATACGAGAGCGGGGCCAGGTCTGAACTGACAACATTGACTCCGGAGCCATCAGATATCGCTATTTCAGTGGCGCCAAATGTCCCCACAACTTGTGCACCAACAGGGAACCTGGGATTGAGTGACTCTGTGACAGTTCCCACCGATCCGGCTCGCATGATTGCGCCAATTTCTACCGGGGGAAGGTAGGAGGGTCGGTCGTCGAGCCAGCCGCGCATCGCAGGGTCGAGTGAGATGTATTCCACGCGAACGCTGAATTCACCCGGGGCAAGGGCTGGCAGTTCCTCCGACTCGATTGCCCATGTGTCAGAGTTGGGAACTCCGGTGGGGCGTTGGGCAAGACGGACGGCGCGAAATGAGGTCATGGCCGCAAGTAAACCGCATGGGATGTCATTTTGCGAACGAATTGCTCCTTGTGCGCGCGTTGAAGTGGAGCACTAGCCTTGGCTCGCTAGTAATACCCGAGCGAAAGTCTGAGGGAATGGCTGAAAAGCTGCGTGTTGATATCTGGTCAGACGTTGTGTGCCCGTGGTGCATGATTGGAAAGGCTCATCTGGAACGTGGGATCGAACAGTCCGGAATCGAAGTCGATATCTATTGGCGGGCTTTTGAACTGGACCCCAACGCGGTCGCCGACTGCTCGACAAGCATGGTTGAGGCGCTGGCGGTGAAGTACCGCATGAGTGATGCCGACGTTAATTCAATGGTTGATTCAATGACCGAACGAGCAGCAGATCTTGGACTCGAATTCAACCTGCGTGATCAATTACCTACATCCACTTTGAATGCGCATCGACTCATTCAAGCTGCATCCGATCAAGATCTGATTCTTGGAGGGTTAATCGCGACTCGGTTTGCAATGGGTGCTTTGCGTGACGGCTTGTGCGTGAGTGATCCCGCAGTGTTGACTCAATTGGCGGTCGAAACCGGGATGGATGAAAAAGAGGTTCACAGGGTGTTGGGCGGTGACGCTTTTCTTGATGTTGTGCGAGCCGATGAAATGAGTGCGCGGGAAATTGGTGCAACAGGAGTCCCGTTCTTTATGTTCAATAAACGATTGGGGCTTTCGGGAGCTCAGCCAACGGAGGTATTAATCCAAGCTATGAGACAAGCGAGCGAGTTGTGAGCCTTCGAGTCGTGACTGCCAATGTCAACGGGATTCGGGCGACCGCCCGACGAGGCGGGCTGGAGTGGCTGGCCGAAAGTGGCGCGGATGTTATTTGTTTACAGGAAGTGCGGGCGACGACCGACCAGTTAATGGAGGTGCTCGATTCCTCCGTGCTTTCGGACTGGAAGGTGAATCACGCTCCAGCACCAGAACTTGGGCGTGCAGGGGTTGCTGTACTTTCCCGCGAGACTCCCAGCTCTGTTCGCATTGATGTCAAAGTGGCTGACATAGACGGTCAGGGTCGCTGGATTGAATGTGACTTTGATTCCGCGGTTGGTCCGGTCACCGTGGTGTCCACGTACATCCATTCGGGTGAGGTTGATACCCCCAAGCAGATTGCCAAGTTCGCCTTTCTTGCGGGGGTGGACAAGCGCTTAGCAATGTTGGCGCGCGCAGCCAAGCGCACTGGTCGTGAAGCGTTGGTGTGTGGGGATTTCAATATTGGTCATCGGGAAGTTGATATTAAGAATTGGAAGGGCAACCGAGGTAAGTCAGGGTTCTTAGTAGAAGAACGTGCACACCTTGACGGCTGGTTTGACGGCCCTTGGACCGATTTAGGCCGTACGTTCGGTGGTGATGGACCCGGTCCCTATACCTGGTGGTCTTGGCGCGGCAGGGGATTCGACACCGACGGTGGCTGGCGCATCGACTATCAAATCGCAACGCCAGCGCTGGCAGCACGCGCTCAGTCCGCAATTGTCGGTAAAGCTGCCACTTATGCCGAGCGCTGGAGTGATCACGCGCCGCTCACCGTTGATTTTGGGTAATCAGATTGTGAGTGCGCCTTCTTAGGCGAGCCGACTAGACATGACTATACCCCAGGGGGTATAGTCTCTCTCACGAACAAGTGAAAGGGAAATGCGGGAAATGAGTGAAGTTAAGTCAGCTGGAATCACGGAACTGCAAGCCGGCATTTCGCGAGGTGAGCAGGTAATTGACGTCCGCGAACTTCATGAATTTGATAGTGGTCATGTCCCAGGAGCCGTGCACATTCCATTGAGCGTTATCCCAGTCCGAATGAACGAAATCAAAAAAGACGACACAGTCTGGGTGATTTGCGAGTCAGGCAACAGGTCGTGGCACGCCACCGAGTACCTCACGCGACACGGTTATCTCGCAACGAACGTCGAAGGTGGAACGTCAGCTTGGCGCACCATCGGCTTTCCCATCGAAAAGTAATAACTCACAAAACACGAATCCTGAATAAAATTCGCAAGGGGAATTGAAATGACATCAACGAGCGCACCACACGTAGTAGTGATTGATTCGACCGGACTTGGAGACCGCAGCTATGTCGTACATGACGGCGTTGTAGCCCTTGTCGTTGATCCTCAGCGCGATATTGATCGAGTTGAGCAGGTGCTCGCCGAACATGGACTCAAAATATCTCATGTCGCTGAGACTCACATTCATAATGACTACGTCACGGGCGGCCTTGAACTTGCACGCAAACATGGTGCAACCTACGTCGTTCCAGGAGACGTAGATCTTGCCTATCTTGGTGAGCCATTCGTGCAGGCTGTTGTTGACGGTGATTCATTTACAGTTGGCGTATTTGATGTCAAAGTTATTCATACCCCCGGGCACACTCCGCACCACATTTCATTTGCAGCGTCAAAGGATGGACACCCGGGGGCAGTCTTCACCGGTGGTTCAATGCTCTTCGGCAGTGTCGGTCGTCCTGATCTTGTGTCTGCCGAACTCACCCAGAAGCAGGCCCATGATCAATGGAAGTCGGTCCAGCGCCTTGCCGCTGATTTGGCCGGCGAGACAGGTGTGTTTCCTACACACGGGTTTGGTTCATTTTGCTCAGCAACGCAAGCGGCCGGCGGGTACGAGTCCACGATCAGCAAAGAAAAGTTGGGTAACCCTGCGCTCACCCAAGACGAAATCAAATTCGTCAACGAAGTACTCAATGGACTGGATGTATTCCCCGCTTACTACGCGCACATGGGTCCTGCCAATGCCGCAGGTCCAGCCGACGTCCATCTAGAACTCCCAAAGCCAGCCGATCCAGAAAGTTTGCGCGAGGCCATTGCCCGCGGCGAATGGATCATTGATCTGCGATCACGCGAAGTTTTCAGCCAAGGACACATTCCGGGAGCCCTCAACTTTGACCTCGATGGCGCGTTTATCAATTACTTGGCTTGGATGATGCCCTGGGGAACTCCAGTCACCTTGGTCGGGGCGACCACGGAACAAGTGAAAGCCGCGATGCGTGAACTCGTGCGGGTGGGAATCGCAACACCGAAGGCCCAAGCTGTCGGTGATCCCACATTTTGGATGGAAGACGGTGAACTTCCTGCCGTAACCCGTCGCGTTGATTTTGACACAATGAGAAGCCAATGGGCTGAAAACCCTGAGGCACTGGTTATTGACACCCGCCAGATCTTGGAGTGGGAAGCGGCTCACGTTGAGGGAGCGGTATTCATTCCTTTCTACGAGGTCATGGATCGGCTCGCAGAAATTCCCCGTGATAAGGACGTCTACGTGTACTGCGGATCGGGCTACCGGGCATCTGCGGTTACATCAATGTTGGAACACTTCGGCTACGACAACGTGATCCACGTTGACGACAATTTTGACAACGCCCTGCAGGCTGGTTTACCACTTGTCTCAGAGACCGCGCCCGCACGTGCACCAGGCTGGACTTGGATTGCGTCACGAGCCAGTGTGCGGGAGTTTGATCCGGCCATTTCTCGCATTATGAGTTAACTCACATCGCGCGAGTCTCGGCCGTCTGACGGCCCTCTCCCGCGGGAGTAGACTCGATTCATGTCGGGCATAATCACGTACTCACCAAAAGTGTTTATCCCCTTGACGTCTCTATGTCGAGATCGTTGTGGCTACTGCACGTTTGCAAAAAGCCCGCATCGGGTTGAAAGCCCTTATCTCAGTATCGAGTCGATCCTTGAGGTTGCCAGAGCGGGTGCTGCGGCTGGTTGTCACGAGGCCTTGTTCACTTTGGGTGAGTACCCCGAGTTTCGCTACGAAGAGGCGCGGGCGTGGCTTGATGAGAACGGTTATGCCAACACCATTGAGTACTTGGCAGCAGCAGCGGCAGCGGTATTGGCAGAAACTGGACTACTCCCACATGCTAATGCCGGTGCCCTTGACCATTTGGATCTCACTCTCCTTCGAAGCGTCTCCCCAAGTCAAGGCATGATGATTGAATCACTAAATCCTGATCTTGCGGCGCACCGAGGAGCTCCTGACAAAACCCCCGAACGTCGATTGGCAACATTGAATGCCGCAGGTGAACTCGCGATTCCCTTCACGACCGGTATCTTGATCGGGATAGGCGAATCTCCAGCCGACCGAATCACGGCATTGGAAGCGATTGCGAGCGCCCATGAAAAATATGGACACGTACAAGAAGTAATAGTGCAAAATTTCGTGCCGAAACTAGATACCGAAATGCGCAATTGGCCAGCATGTTCACATGCCGAACTTCTCGAAACGATTCGTATTGCGCGAGAGATACTTCCCGCAAGTATCCATTTGCAGGCACCTCCCAATTTAAGTGACGATCTTGATTCTTTACTTGAATCAGGAATTGATGATTTTGGCGGAATATCTCCGATTACCGCCGACTTCGTGAATCCGGAAAAGCCATGGCCCTCCCTTGAGCTCCTTCGGGAACGGGTTGAGGCAAGTGGCCGGACTCTTGTCTCTCGGCTCACTATTTATCCCGAGTTTGTGCGCGATGCTCAAAAATGGATCGCACCCGAAATGCATTTTGCCGTTATGGATCGAAGTGATGCCGACGGATTCGCACGCGATGACGTAGGTGCAACGTTCCCTGAAAAATATCAGGATGCGGTCAATGTTGGAACGGGTGCGGAAGTTATTCAAATTGGACGTCGTTCAACCGCGTGGTATTCCGGCGCTGACACCGCGCCAGCCGTCCTAATTTCAGGCGGGGTGGCTGGGCCGGCATCCGCACACATCGACGAGATCTTGGCTGAAGCACGAGCCGGTAATCTGATTGATGAATCACAGATTGCGACTCTTTTCCGTGCACGGGGACGAGATATCGAAGTGATTGCATCCGTTGCTGACGAACTCCGCGAAGCCATCAACGGTGATGAAGTCACATTCGTTCGGAATCGGAACATTAACTACACGAATGTGTGCACGTTTAAGTGCACATTCTGCGGTTTTTCAAAAGGTCCTCTTTCACTCAACCTTCGGGGTGCTCCGTACCTGCTCAGTGACTCGGAGATCGCTGATCGAGTGATTGAGGCCAATGAATTGGGTGCCACCGAAGTCTGTCTGCAGGGCGGAATCCATCCAAGTTTTGACGGCGAGTACTACATAAACGTAGCGCGGGTCGTTAAAGAGGCCGTACCTTCAATGCATATCCACGGTTTCACTGCCCTCGAAGTTTTTGAAGGTGCCAAACGACTCGATGAACCAATTGACATATATCTTTCCCGGCTCAAAGAGGCCGGACTTCGCACGCTGCCTGGAACTGCGGCTGAGATTTTATCCGATGATATTCGCTCAGTAATTTGTCCCGATAAAATAAACACGCAACAATGGCTCGACGTGCACGAGGTCGCTCATTCATTGGGTCTTCGGTCAAATGTCACGATCATGTTTGGCAGCGTCGAACGACCTGAACATTGGGCCAAACATATTGTTCGCACCCGAGAGCTGCAACTGCGTACGGGTGGATTCACTGAGTTTGTGCCGTTGCCATTCGTTCACATGGCCGCACCGATCTATTTGAAGCGAGGTGCGCGCCGCGGCCCAACATGGCGTGAGACGGTATTAATGCACGCGGTCGGTCGTATCGCTTATCACGGAACCATTCCTAATATTCAAGCCTCATGGGTGAAATTGGGGCCCCGAGGAGCGCGACAATTACTGCAGGCTGGTGTGAATGACCTCGGTGGAACGCTGATGGATGAAAATATTTCTCGCGCTGCGGGAGCAAGCCACGGGCAAGGAATCACAGATACGCAATTCCGTGAAGTCGTAGAGCCCCTTGGCCGTACCTTGGTTGAAAGGACAACTCTCTACGGACGAATTGAGTCAACATTCACCGTGCCGGTGGCTTAATGCCTGAACATTTTCTGGGAACTCCGGCAACGGCCCCGGGTCCACTCGGCCCGGACATGCTCAAGGATTTTGCTTTAATCCGCCGCAATCCGCTTGAATTCCTTTTCAAGTCATGGCGCACTTACGGTGATGTTATTCAGTTCCCTATCCCCAAACCACCGACCTACCTGGTCAATTCACCTACAGGTGTGCGGCAAGTTTTGGTCAATAATGCGAGGAATTACGACAAGTCCACTATTCAGTACAGAGCGCTTTCTTTGGTAACCGGTGGTGGTCTGCTCACAGCAAATACAGATCTTTGGCGTGAACGAAGGCCCATTATTCAACCGGCATTTCACCAGAAGGTTCTCGATAATTTGATACCGGTAACTCAGCGGGCCGCGAAGCGGATGCTCTCCGACATTGAAAGCGAGGTTGCCGGGAGCGTCACCGACATTGATCAATTCATGTTGAATGTAGCCCTTGAAGTTGTCGGTGAATTTCTTTTTGGTTCCGACTTGAGTGAAGATGCCAATGCGATCACGGCTGCGACGCTCGAGGCACTCGAAATTGTGATTAAGAGGGCGCGTGTTCCTTTGTCTCCACCCAAGGCGATTCCCACACCGGGGAATCGAGTGCTAAAGCGGAGTTTACGAACCTTAGACGCTGCCGTATCCTCCATCGTGAAATCGCGTGAAAGGGCTGACACGAAGGCCGACCAGCAGGAGGTTTCCAATCTGGTTGACCTGTTACTAGCAGCAAGGCGGGACGGCGACATTGATCTCAATGGCATCCGCGATGAAATCGTCACCTTCATTATCGCCGGCCACGAGACTGTGGCCAGCGCACTCTCTTGGTCGATCGCTCTACTGGCGGCGCACCCAGAGAAACAGAACCGGGTGGCGGAGGAAGCCCGGGCTTCTTCGGGCCAGTCAATCGATTCAAAGATTGCGCAAATGCCCTACACCCAGGCCGTATTCAATGAAACCTTGCGGTTATATCCGCCGGCTTGGTTGATCACGCGCAAAGCAATCGATGCTGACCGTATTGATGGACACGACATTCCTGCTGGAGCGCTTGTCATCACAAGCCCGGCCCTGTTGCACCGTCATCCAGATATTTGGAGTAAACCGGATGCTTTCAACCCGGAACGTTTCTTGGATTCCTATCCACGCGAAAGTTTCATCCCTTTCGGTGCGGGTTTACGCCAGTGCATCGGAAAAGATTTTTCCTACGTTGAGGGTGTGATGATTCTGGCGAGCTTGTGTGAACGGCTTGAGTTTGCCTTCCCTGAAGGGGAGAGCTTCCCCGCGAGTGATCCGCTGGTAACGATTCGACCCGTTGGCGGAGTGAAAGTGCGCGCTACCCGCCGTTGGTGATGTATTCCATTAAAGCAGCACGCTCTGTTTCAAGTTCGTTTAAACGTGCTTTCACCAAATCCCCGATACTTACAATTCCCATCAATTCACCACTGTCGGAAGTGATAGGAATGTGTCGAATACGTTGTGAAGTCATGGTATCCATCAACTCATCGATTTTGGAATCGATGGATGCGACAAAGACTCCGGTGGTCATGATATTCGAGACCGGTTCGTTGATGATCGATTCGGAGCGAGCCAAAGCCCACACAATGTCTCGTTCCGAAACGATCCCGATGATTGTATTTCCGTCAATGGAAACAACCAAGGCCCCAATTTTATGAAGGGACAAGAGTGCGAGTAGGTCCTTGACACTGAGATCGGGTGCGACCGTCACGACATCGGTTCCCTTGTCTGCAAGGATTGTCGAAATTTTCATTTTGCCTCCTTGGATGTTTCACCTAGTGTGGCAAATCTTGTGCCCTATGTCTCATTATTCAATAAGTTTATGCATTCGCGATGCAGGGAACCATTTGTACAGATGAAGGATGGATGGCCCTCGTCGTCATTGACTGGCAGGGCGTCGCCAGTGAATTGGGATACGGTTCCGCCGGCCTCAATGACAATAGGCACCAGCGCCGCATAGTCATAAAGGGCGAGTTCTGGCTCGGCGCTGAGATCGATGGCTCCTTCAGCCAAAAGCGTGTGGGACCAGAAGTCCCCATAAGCGCGTTGGCGCCAAGTAGCGGCTCGAATTGCCCCGAACTGGTCCTGATTCCAGCCCGTTTGATCGGAAAAAGAAAATGATGCGTTAATAAGTTTTTCCACAGAGCTCACCTGCATACGCCTAGGGGAGTCCTTTGCCAGTTCACTAACCCATGACCCGTGACCTGTCATTGCCCACCACCGGTGGCCTAATGCCGGGGCGCTTACCAACCCGAGTGTGATCTGTCCGCCTTCGCGCAAAGCAATTAATGTTGCCCAAACAGGTACGCCGCGGACGAAGTTTTTTGTACCATCGATTGGATCAATGATCCAGGTCCGTTCGCCAAGTGATTTTTGAGCGAATTCTTCACCGATGACGCTGTCATTGGGAAATTGTTCGGTGATGAGTGTGCGAAGGTGCGTTTCAACGGCGAGATCAGCATCGCTGACGGGAGTGAGATCAGGCTTTTGGGTGACCTGCAAATCAAGTGCCTTGAACCTTGGAAGGGAAATTGCGTCAGCTTGGTCAGCAAGGTGCTGTGCGAACTCGAGGTCGTCACGGAATTGGGTCATTGCACTCCCGTCGCAGTATTGCCGGCAAGCAAATTTTGCATTGACTTTACTCGTTCAAGAATTATGTGATCGGTTATGTGTACCAGCGCACAGTCCTGTTCGTTGTGACTGCAGGCGCGCGGGCAATCTACTGTGTAGCGCATGAGGTCGGGGTAGGCGTTGATAATCGTTTCGCGGGAGACATGGGCTAAGCCAAAGGACCTAATTCCTGGGGTGTCGATCACAATTCCGTCGGCTCCCGGCAGCGGAAAAGCGATCACACTGGTGGACGTGTGCTTTCCCTTGCCCGTGAGGTCATTCACCGTCCCTGTAATGCGATGCGCTTCGGGTACCAACTCATTAATTAATGTTGATTTACCCACCCCAGAATGGCCCATCAGAATGCTGGCATGTCCCTGGACAAATTCTTTGATTGATGTGGGAGCGACTCCGCTGGCAATAACAAAAATTGGAATACCGAGTTCTTGATACACATTCACGAGTTCCCTTGGTTCTTTTAGATCGGACTTGGTCACGACCAGAAAGGGAGTCACTCCTGCATCCATCGCGGCCACTATGGCGCGGTCAATGAAGCCGATTCTTGGTTCCGGGTTCGTTGATGCAACAACAATGCCGAGCAGGTCGGCATTGGCAACGATAACGCGCTCTTGTGGGTCATTGTCATCAGCGGTTCTGCGTAATTCGGTTGACCGAGGTTCGCGGCGAACAATCCGCACCTGGTGATCAATTCCGCCATCAGGATCACCGACCATGGCTACTCGGTCGCCGACGACCAAGCCTTTTCGTCCGAGTTCACGTGCTTTTACGGCGTAAAGAATATTAGTGTCACCCTCTGGATTAACGGTGAAACGGCCGCGGTCAACCGTTGAAACGGAGCCAAAGAACATGTTGTCAAAACTCGGACGATCCTTTGTGCGTGGTCGCGATTTGGATTTACCAGGTCTTATCCGAACATCGTCTTCATCAAGATTATGTGTCTTCACGTGTTTAACAACTCTTCCCAGCGCTTAACGAAATTGGGGAGTGTTTTTCCTGTCGTTTCAATATTTTCGACGATGATTCCCGGCACCCTGAGCCCCAAGATTGCACCGGCGGTAGCCATGCGGTGATCCTCATATGTGTGGAAAGTTGAGCCGTGAAGTGTTGCGGGGGTAATGCGTAAGGCGCTCGGTTCCTCGACGACCTCACCACCGAGCGCGTTGATTTGAGTTGCTAGTGCGCTGAGGCGATCTGTCTCATGGCCGCGCAAGTGCCCAATCCCGCGCAGATACGAAGGAGTACTAGCCAGGGCGCACAGCGCTGCAATGGTCGGAGCTACTTCGCCGATGTCTGCAAGATCTGCATCGATGCCGTTGATTTCACCGGTACCTTGAACGCGCAATGTAGTTCCATCACGCGTAATAACGGCTCCAAGTTGCTCGAATACTTCAATGATCCGCAGGATCGGTTGCAAGGAACCCGCTGGCCAGTCCGCGCAGGAGACACTCCCACCGGCCACCATGGCTGCAGCGAAGAATGGCGTCGCATTAGAAAGATCACCTTCAATTGCAAGATCCACTCCATTAATATTTTGCGGATCAATGTGCCAAGCGTCCTGCAAGTTTGTCGATCGGCGAACCGTGACACCGTGTTGCGAAAGCGAATTGATTGTCATGTCGACGTGCGGAAGGCTGGGTACAGCACTCGCATTGCCTAGGTCCGCTGGTACGTGACGGATAGTGGCTCCCGCGTCACAACGTGGTGCACAAAGAAGTAATGCTGAAACAAATTGGCTTGACTTTGAAGCATCAAGAACGACTTCTCCGCCACGGACATGGCCATTTCCACGAATTATGAAAGGGAGACGACCCCGGTCTTCGATTTCCACACCAAGATCTTTCAGTGCTTCGAGAAGCGTTGCCATGGGACGCTTTCGTGCGGCCGCATCGCCGTCAAAATAGGAATTTCCGTGTGCAAATGCGGCTACGGTAGGCAGGAATCGCATGACGGTTCCTGCGAGGCCAACATTAATCACCGTCGGTGTTTCCGCTCCCGCGCGCATGAAATGTGGGGTAACCCGCAGGTTCAAGTTCCCAGACTCATCTGGGCCAAGTTCATCTATTTGGACTCCAAGCGCTTGGAGTCCTTCGATCATCAGGGCCGTGTCTCGGGCATCAAGTACTCCATGCAAGACGGACGGTGAATCTGCTAACGAGCATAAAATAAGTTCGCGATTGCTCAAGGACTTTGATCCGGGCAGCGTGATGGTGGCATTGATTGCTCCACTCGCCACAGGTGCTGCCCAGTCGGTCATGGGACCAGTCTTTCACTTACGGCCTACGATCTACACATGTGCGGTCGTTATGTCTTAACTAATGACCTGAGTGCGCTCAGTGTCGAATTTGATGCCCAGGTTGATCCCGCGTTGGTCGGGCATAAATATCAGGCTAATTATAACGTGGCACCCACTCGCAATATCCCGGTGATTACCGCGGTTTCTGGAGTTCGCGTAGTAACGCCGGTGCGTTGGGGCGTAGTTCCCAAGTGGAGTAAGAAATCATCGACTCTGCTTATCAATGCACGGGGCGAAAGCGTTGCCGAAAAAGTTACGTTTGCGAAGGCTTTTTCTACGCATCGAATTTTAATCCCGGCAAACGGATACTACGAGTGGAAACGACCGGAAAAGGACCCTTATTTCATTTCGCCTCCACCGAGTGACTCGCATGTCATGCCCATGGCGGGGCTGATCACTGACAGTGTGATTGACGGTCAAGTGGTGCCCACCTGCGTGATCATTACTCTGGCGGCAGCCCCCAATCTCGAGTCAATCCATGATCGAATGCCCGCCTGCATTGACTCGGCTCATTGGGAGGATTGGCTTGAACCTTCGATTAATATTCAGATGGCTTTGGACTTAATGGTCGCGCGCTCAGATCTGCAGGCAGTTCCAGTTGGTCGCAAAGTGAATTCAGTACGCAATAATTCGCCCGCGCTGATCGAGGAACTCCTTACTGACGACTAAGATCATTTTATGCATGTAGTCGCTGAAATGGTTGCTTCCGTCCACTCTTTTGAGGCCGTGATCGGGGACCAGGTTTCACCCGGCGACACTCTCTTAATCCTTGAATCAATGAAGATGGAAATACCAGTTTTGGCAGAGCGTTCCGGTGTGGTCAGTGAATTTGCCGTGGCCATTGGCGACGTTGTCAACGAGGGTGATTTGCTCGTAATTCTGCTATGAGCAATTCATGTGCCTGTTTGGATAACGTTGTTGGGAATACCGCAACACTTGAATTTGCGGTGGCTGAGACAGATACCGCGATTGCGCTGGGTAGTGGCTCAGTTTGTGTCTTGGCAACCCCCATGGCGATTGCCTGGAGCGAAGCGGCAACCACTTCCACGATCGAATCTGCGATTTGCAGCAATTGCACAACGGTGGGATACCAAATTGAGTTCTCACACCTGTCACCTTCATTAGTAGGCGAGTTGGTTTACTCCAAGGCAATAGTCGAGTCCGTCTCTGGTGATCGCATTGTTTTCGCGGTTGAACTGAGCAGTGGCAAAGCGCCAGTGGGCAATGGAAAAATCACTCGCGTGAGGGTTGACCTAAGAACCTGGCCTAAATAGATATCGGTACTAGATACCTGTTGTTGTACGCGGATAAGCCACTTCTGGGTCCGTCATCACGTTAACCACGTAGGGAACACCAGAATTCATTGCACGGTCTAATGCTGGGCCTAGGCGTGTGACATCGGTGATTACTTCGCCAGCGCCACCCAGTGCACTCACGACCTGGTCGTAGCGGCTTGGTTCCAAGTCTGCGAGAACGTCGTAGCCGTAAAGGAAACGCATGGGGTGACGTTCAAGGCCCCAGCCCGCGTTATTCCCAATGACTATTGTTGCAGGCACGTTGTGCCGCACGAGTGAATCCACATCCATCAGAGAAAACCCGGCAGCACCGTCACCTAGAAGCACGACAAGGGGATCACCGGGGAAAGCCTTACCAGCTGCCAGGGTGTAACCCATCGCAGTTCCCAAAGCGCCAAAAGGTCCTGGATCCAGCCAGCGTCCTGGGCGGTCTGGTTCGATGAACTTCCCTGCGAAGGAAACGAAATCGCCGCCGTCGCCAATTGTGATCGTGGACTCGGTGAGACGCGGAATCAGTGCCCCGTAAATCTCAGCTGGGTGGATTAGTTCCCCATGAGTATTCATGAGTTCATGGTTACCTGCTCGAATCTGAGCACTGCGTTCAGCGAGATCCATTCGCCATGTATCCGCTCCCACAGGGACCGTGAGCTGGCCACTGAGAGTGTTGATCAATTCCGGTAGGTCACCGGTGATACGAGTGGCCTTGACCTGCAGTGATGCTTGGGGGTCATCGGTAATAAAAATGACATGTGCATCACCGAAGTCTCCGTATGCGAGTCGAAAGTCAAGTGGAGTTCCCGCCACGATCACGAGGTCGGCATTTTTCAATGCGTGCGACCGTGCAGGAGTTACCAGTAGCGGATTGGAGGGAGCAAGGATTCCTCGCGCCATCCCATTCACAATAACCGGGATACGCACCGCCTCGATGAAGCTTACGAATATTTCCTCGGCTCGGTTCTGCCAAATATCACCACCAGCAATAAAAATGGGGCGTTCTGCCTTGCGGATTAAGTCAAGGGCTGCGTCCAGTTGGGAAAGATCCGCGGTGGGCAGGGTGATCTGGGCCAATTGCTCTGGACTTTGTGGTGCAGGCGTAAAAAGAACGTCCATCGGGATGTCCAGAAAGGTTGGGCCTTGATGTGGTGAGAGCGCGGTCGAGAATGCCTCCTCGGTCAAGCGACCCACGTGAGCCGAATCGTGCGCGGTATTGGCCGATTTCGTAACCGATGCAAATAGGGGAGGCTGATCCAACTCTTGCAATGCGCCAAGTCCCCAGCGGAAATCGGGGGATCGGCCACCAATGGCTACTACAGGTGCTCCATTAAAAAATGCGCTGGTGACGGGAGTGAGAAGATTTGTGACACCTGGACCAGCCGTTGCAGCAACGAATCCAGGCGTGCGAGTGAGTCGCGCGGTGGCCTCAGCTGCAAAGCCTGCTGTTTGTTCACTTCGAGTGTCCACGAGTTCCGGTGCGTTTGGTCGTTTCTCACACCCGTCATACAGTGGAAAAATATGGGCCCCCGAGAGGGTGAAGAGATGCCTGACCCCGAACTTTTCGGCCGCGGCGATCACCTGGTGACCTGCTGCGGGTAATTCCTCTGTCTTTGAATTGTCGCGGTTCATGGGATCACCTTTCATGGGATCACGTTAGTGTGTGCGTGTGGGGCATGTATCCAAAACCTTGCAGGAGCGGACTGAGTTGCCGGCTGAGGCAATCGGAGCTCTTGCCTCCTTAACGTCCAACTGGTCATTACTGGCAGATTTCGCATTGAGCGATCTGATTCTTTGGGTCCCAACGTGGAATGAGGGTGGCATGGTGGCAGTTGCCCAAATACGCCCGGCTACCGCACCAACAACCTTGTCGGAAGATGTTGTTGGTTCCTTTGCGCCGCGAGGAAGATTCCATTACCTCGATCAGGCTGAGGTGCTAGGCCGAGCAACTATTGAGCGTGATAGCGACGCACCACTTTCTCCCATTGGAGTCGAGGCCATTCCGGTCAAGATGGGGGAGCAGGTAATCGGTGTAATCGCCCGCCATTGCAGTGAAGCACCACGCGTTGCCGGTCAATTGGAGCAAGTTTACTTGGAGAGCGCCGATGCAATATTCGCGATGATCGAAGCGGGGCAGTCGTGGATGCCAGAGTCACTCGACGAATTTGACCGATGGGAAGTGCCTCGGGCAGGTGATGGAGTTCTGCGCCTTGACGCAACGGGGAAGGTTAACTTTGCGAGCCCAAATGCGGTGAGTTCATTTCGAAAAATGGGATTAGCTATTGACCTAGTGGGTCAGAATTTTTTCGAAATTGTAAAGAGAATGAGTATTGCGCCTGCTGGAATGTCGGCGGGACTGGTCAAAGTAGCTCGTGGTGGCGCAACCACTTTGGCCGATCTTGATGGTGATGGCGCAACGTTAATGCTGGCTTCCCATTTCCTATGCCCCTCACCCAAAGTCCTAGGCCTTGAACTTGGAGCTCAATGCACGGTAATTGTCATCAAAGATGTCACCGACGTGCGAGAGCACCAAAAGGAATTGTTGTCAAAAGATGCCATTATCAAAGAGATCAATCATCGTGTGAAGAACAATCTGCAGATGGTGACATCAGTACTGCGACTGCAAAGTCGGCGCGCGAGCGACCCTGGCGTAGTGGAGGCATTGCGAGATGCACAATCCAGGATCGGGGTCATTGCAGCAATACACGACTCCCTCTCGCTCGAGGGCGCCACAAGTATTGACTTTGACGAGCTTGTCGAATTACTCCTGGGGCTGATTCACGATGACAGTGGGAAAATTGAAACAGCCATGCAAGGCGCTATCGGTACGGTCAATTCCCGCATCGCAACACCGATGGCCATGGCAGTTTCCGAATTAATTCACAACAGTGTGAAGCATGCAGGAGCAACGCAAATTTTAGTTCAGAGTAAGCGAGAGGTCGGAGTCATTACGGTCAGCGTGATTGACAATGGCATTGGTGCGGCCGAATACCCAATGGCATTGGGTGAGTTCCCTGCCCGGGGGTTGGGACTGACGATCGTGTCCGATTTAATTGTTGGTGAACTCAGTGGTCAGGTACATATTGAGCCAACTGATGTGATCGATGGGCTGGGACGTGGAACCAGAGTGCAGATTACAGTTCCATTGTCTCGACGCGATTCGGGGATCTAGGCTGATGTCCGAGCCCGCAGACGTGCGTTGCGGCGCTTGAGGGCACGACGCTCATCTTCACTGAGCCCACCCCACACACCTGAATCCTGACCTGTTTCAAGGGCCCAGCGCAGGCAGTCGTCGACGACAGGACAACGGCGACAAACGGCCTTGGCCTCTTCGATTTGGACCAATGCTGGTCCGGTGTTGCCGATTGGGAAGAACAACTCAGGGTCTTCGTCACGGCAGGCTGCCTCGTGGCGCCAGTCCATGCGGGATCACTCCATCTGTGCTGATGCGCTGGGTTTGCCAGCACTTGTGAATGCTTTCACGCGCTGGCTTCCACTTGGGGGTGAAGGTTCGCTTCACTGGCCCACGGGGGAAGGCGGCCAGCCCGTCAAAACAAGGGCAGGTATAGATTCGCAGACCTTGGCGCTGGGTACAAGTGGAAACGAAAGAAACTTGGTCCGAATTTTACATTTCTCGTGTTGAATGGGTCACATATGAGTCAAATGTACTAAATATCCGGTTATTGGTGACCGGTTACCAAGGATCAATTACCCGAAGGGCCTCAGGGTGATGCGTGAATCTAACCCGCGAGACATTTCCTAGTGCCTCGCCGTCAATTTGAATGGGCACTTCAGGGTCTGCTTGGATCGAAAAGGCATTCTGGTCATGCCAACTTGTATAAGCGCTTGCGGCAGTCTTGCGACGTGATCGTGCAATGATTCGACGGGCAGCCCGAGCCGTTGAAATCGGGTCAAGTTTACGCACGATAAAAACATCAAGCCCGGTATCGAAACTAGCCGCTGGGTTCGGGTCCAACGCCCATGAGCCAAAAAACGTCCAGGGCGACGAATTTTGGACCAAAGCTACAAAGACGTGATCAATACTGGGTGTCCCCGGGCGGGAAATCGATATCGAGGCTGTGCGATTACTGCGACGGAAATACTCTCGCAATGTTGTCCCTAGGTAACGAATCGGAGAGGCGTTTGCCCCCTTTTTTCGATCCTTGTCCATTGCAGCAATGATCGTTGCATCAAGACCGATGCCTGAGTTGGCAGCAAAGTATCGGCTGAACTCTTCGCCATCCACTCGTGTCGCCTCAGCGAGGCCTAAACTAATGGAGCGAAATCTCTGCGCTCGGCAGCTTTCCATGATGGCACCGGTGGCCTCAACCGGGTCAATCGGCAGTCCTAATGCGCGAACAAAAACATTTCCACTTCCGCCAGGAATTGGGGCAATCGCGGGCTTCGTTTTTTCCGGATCTGCAAACATGATTCCGTTGACGATTTCGTTGACTACGCCATCCCCGCCAAGAGTGATCACCAAAGGGATCCCGGCCTCAACGGCATATTCGCCAATTGATTGTGCGTGACCCTTGTGTGTCGTCATGGTGACTTCAAGGTCAAGTTCATGTGAAAGCGCTCTAACGATAACGTCAATTACGCGGGGTGAAGTACTTGTTGCATTCGGATTGGCTACCAGTAGTGCGCGCACCGCCTCACTCTACGCTGGCACGCCCCACGCTGGCGCCTCACGAGTGGCCTGCGGCATTAGGCTGATGAGGTGAAGGGTGAGACATCGGTCATTAGGCGTTTGCAAATCCTGGGAGGCATCAGTGGCGTCCAAGGAGTCTTTTATGTTGCTTACGCGGTTCTCATTGTCGTTGGGGTGGCCCGGTTTGGCGTTAGTGGACCAAACGAAGTAGCGAATGCTTCAGGGGTGACCTTAGAAGTCGTCATTTTTCTGTTTTTTGGCCTCGGAATGCTTCTGGTAGCAGTTGGCTGGTTCGCGGCGAAGCGTTGGGCGCGGGCACCATTTCTATTGGCGCAACTCCTAGCACTCGTTGTCAGTGTCCCTTTGATTGGTGCCAATGATGCACTACAGAAATGGGCTGCAAGTCTGGTAACCCTCGCGGCAATAGTTGGAATCTTTCTTGCGTTCACGCCAACTGTTACTCGGTATCTACTTCGTGACGAAGCTGCTCCAGAATCGCGGTGAGACGGCGGGAAATCGCCATTTGATTCAGGTTGAGTTCATCGGCAATCTCTCCCTGTTTCTTTTGTTCAACAAAACGCATTCCAAGAATTTTTCGATCAAGTGGAGTGAGTAAATCAATCGCAGGTCGTACGGATTCCCATTCATCAATGAAGTCATATTCATTGCGCGAATCAGCGATGTCAATGTGGAGATCTGGATCACTAAGGGAGGTGTAGTGGGAGCTGTGGTTGGCCTGCAGAGCATTTAAAATTTCAGTTCGGTTGAGATCCACACAATTTTCAAGCTCAGTAAAAGTGGGTTGCGCATTGTTCTGGGTAACGAAGGCGTCTTGCGCTGTTCGAATTTGACCTAAATGCGACTGCACAGACCGAGAGATTCGAATCGTGCCGTCATCCCGATAGAAATGGGAAAGTTCACCTTTAATTTGTTCGCCGGCAAAGGTGCCGAAAGACACATTTCTATCAAGTTCAAACTTATCTATGGCAGCCAAGACTCCAATCGTGCCGATCTGCACTAGGTCTTCATATGTCTGAGGATCTCGCAGTCGGATGAAGTGCCGAATCAAACCCTGATGCCCTTCAACAATCTCGCTCTTGATCTCATCAGCCCGAGATTCAGTTACCTCAGGTGCACGCAATTCCACTAACAAGGCATTCACAGCCCCAGCGCTGAGCATGTTTACCGCACACTTGTTACGGAAAGATCCACGTGGACTTGGCCACCTTTTAGGTATATGTCGAGCTCGCTGGTGATTGCGGAGATGATCACCCAGGCGTACTCCAAAGTTTTGGGCAAATCAGGGAGTTCGGACAAAAGACAGCGGGTCCGTGATCGAAGCTGCAGTGAACCCGGTCGCGCTGACCAATCAAAATGGAGTGCGGCATCTGGCTGCGCAAATTTCATCAAGATATTGGCCGCTTCGTCACTCGCAAGTTGGCCTTCATCCAGAGCCTCGAGGGTCAAGTCGGCTCTCGCACCCACCACCATGGCGATCTGACGAATGACTCTGAGATATTCCGCTTGATTAGGAACACAAAGTGAGACGTCAGGGTTCAAGTCAGGGTTCAAG
>JAFMCP010000106.1 GCA_017857705.1 Candidatus Nanopelagicales bacterium | reverse complement strand
AGGACGCGTGATTGACGCAGTAGTTTGCGACCGAACCTAAGGTGACTCCTGGGAGCAACCCCACACCGTGACTACCGACGACGAGAACGAGTGCGTTTTTGGACGCGGCCCGTAACGCCAACTCCGGTCTGCCCTGCACGACTTGCCGGTGAATGTGAATATCTGTTCCTTCGGGAAATGCTCGTTCCATTGTGGAATCCAGGGCTTCTCTTGCTGCATCGGCATAGTCTTCATCTGTTGAAGTGGGAGTGATAAAGATTCGCAACGGGATGTCAAATGCTGACACAACGCGCACATTAAGACCTTTTGATCGGGCATAGTCAACGCCCCACCGGACCGCCTCCACACTGTTTTCCGAACCATCAACACCCACTACTACTTCTGGCGTTTTCACAAAGCCCCCTCAAATCGACTACTAGCCTTTGAGTCTATGCATGAATAGCGATGTGTTGCGCGCCACGGAATCAATACATACAGTCAATATCTGCCGGATTTTTTTTCAACTTTTGCACGCGACAAGAGTCTAAAGATTTCCCAGACAGTATGAATGAGATAAGCATGAAGTAGCGTCAGCGAGGGATCAATATTGCTGCTTTAGAGTTAGTTCCGGCTTCTGTGAGAATTTGCCCACTATCGCTTTTGAGGAGTAATTCGTAATGACAAGTAACTTTCTGAGCGGGGTTCACGTCTGTGAATCGGTGTGGTCAGCTCATCCGGATTACGTAACCCTGGTCATGACCGTGCACGGATTACAAGGTGGAGAATCCGATGCACAAAGCGATGCAATGCTGGTGCGCGCAGAAGCACAAGCAGCCGAATGGTTCTCGGTCCAGCCAATCGAGGAAATGCCCGAGGTTCGCAAGTGGCGCGAGAAGTTTCTTTCCTTCGGCGTGAAACATAAAACCGCCAAAAGTAGTGTCGAGGCTCTGCTCAAGCGATCGAGTAAAGGTTTGCCCCGAGTAGACCGACTAACTGATCTTTATAACGCAATTTCCGTTCTTCACCAGATACCGATCGGTGGTGAGGACCTTGACACCTACCAAGGAAGTGCACGACTCGTTGTTGCCACGGGAACCGAGGAATTCGCAACCAGGGAAAACGGTGAAGTTGTCAATCTTGCTCCTGCACTTGGGGAAATTATTTGGCGTGATGACGCTGGTGTCACCTGCCGCAGGTGGAATTGGCGGCAATGTGTGCGCACGCAATTGAACACACAAACACGTAACGCCGTTTTTATTTTCGATGGAATCGGCGCAGATGCCCAACTTCGAGTCACTGACGCGGCACGTGAGCTTGCTGACACCATCAAAAAATGGTGGCCCGACGTTCGGATCGAGGAGCGAATTCTTTCGCTGCCTCAAATGCCAGAGACGCCGTTGTAAATCAGCAGTGCACCAAGAACAATAAAGACCACAGACATCACAGCCACGTTGTTGCGCAGCAACCAATCCTTTACAACCGAAAGAGGACCGAGCACACGTGGTCCAGCGACGGTGTACGCCACGATCGGAGCAGCAACACTAATCGAGGCTACAAGTGCAAAAACTCCAATGGCAACAATCTGCGCTTGAAGCGACCATTGCACACTTCCTATGTCAATTCCTCCTGCCGCCGCAAGGAGTAATACCTTTGGATTTGCAAGCGAGAGCACGATTGCCAGCACAAAGGCTGATCGAGGAGTCGCAGTTTGCAGCGTTCGCATCCAACTCGGCATCTGTACCGTCGGTGGACGAGTCACCCACTTCCCAATAGCGAAGGCGATTAATCCGATACCTGCCACGATTCGCACCCAATCCAGCCAAGATGGTGATTGTTCGTCAGCGGAGATCAAGCCAGATAACACAGCAAAAACCACCACGATCAATGTGATAGATATGAACCAAGTGCCCAAAAATGCAAAGGCAGTGGCACGCGGTCGTTCGGTGAACAGCAATAAAACAGCCGGGATGATTGGGAACGGGGACGCCGCAATCCCTATTGCAAGAGCAAGGATTTCATCCATGTGATCCCCTCCATAGAACACCGGCTATTTCCGAATCAATTCCAAGAAGAGTTTCCCATACTTGCCGACACATTCACCTCTTGCTCGTTCATTGATTATTTGTTCATTAAAGTCGTGGGAATTCAGTACATGATGGGTACGAATTCCTTCAAGTGCTGTTTCATGTCAGACCCCAAAGTAAAGCTGCCCTTGGTACGTTTACTCAAGGAGGAAATGTGGAATCACGTTCTGAACGAACCACTAATACACTGATGTTGATTATCGGCATTCCGCTTGGTATTGCCTTAATGATCTGGACTGCATGGATCACAGTTACTGCTTTCATCGGTGGTCAAGCACCATTTTTCTTCATGGAATTCGAAGGATTCAATTTAATCCGCGGCCTCTTCTGGCTGATAATCGTTGATCCAATTGTCCTGACCGTCGCGTACTGGATCTTCATGCTGGTCATGCTTCCACTCGTTGGACTCGCAGCGGGCGCTTCCGCCCTCGCTTCACGTAAACACAGCAACGAGGAATAATGAAAAATCGAGGGTGCAACTACCGCGTTGTTATGGAACTGCGCACTAACTCCCGGGTAAGCACGACAGCTGGGCTGGGCATTTCCAAATGCGCAATAGAAAGGAATTCCTCAATCCACATCCAGTGCGACATTACCGCCCAACTGAGCGAGGGAGTCGAAATCCTCGTCTGCTCCAATACCTGAATTCAAGATCTCAACTTCTTGCAACATCCGCTGATAACGCATCTCTCGCAACAAAGCCCGCTCGATCACCGAAGCTCGACTGCGGGCGGCCCCCGAAACAACTAATTCGTCCAGCGAATCAATCAATTGAGTGGGAGCCGAACGGCAATTTGAAGACTCTTACCAAAACGGTACCGAATTGGTATTCATCATGCAATGCAACGGCTAACCATCGTTTGGCTGTAACCACTTGGGTGCATCAATAATTTTTTTGAGGGCGCTGTTAGAGAGTCCGTAGGAGTTGCCTGCGAGGTTATCCACAGTTGCATTATGAGTGTGTATTTGTCGTGCGTGCACGTTTAACGTGTGTGTTGTTGAGACTGCTTGTTAGTGCGCTGTTGCCTCTTGGTCCCTGACCATAAACCTCGCCTCCCGTGGTGTTGTGCGGGAAATTTGTCGAGGGGGGTGGGGGTGATGGGAAGGATGAATATTCCTTCACCGAAAGAGAAAGGCCCAGCCATTTGGTTGGGCCTCCTCAAACGGTTCGCCACAGACAAGCGAACCTTAACACGGGTTGGAGTGATTGCGTCAAGCTTTGCTTTACGTGAATTGCTTCGGTGGCTGCTTCACATGATCAGAAATGATTGGTGGTGAGTCAGGTGGTGACGGCTTATGTCGTCACCACCTCCATCATTTTGGTTAGTAGTCGTAAAGGCATCCGTGCAGTGGGAAATTCAGCTTCCGAGGCGGAATTTTTTAAAATGCTGAATACTTCCACCATGACACATGTAATTCGCGATCTGCTTCTTTCCGATATCGGTCCAGCTGTCCGGCTCTTGGAAGAGTGCCGGGGGCTGCCAGACTCAAAGCCAGCCGATATCGCACAGTTCGTAAGCGAAGTCTCCAAGGGTGCTCCGGGTGTTGTGACGGTAGTCGACGGCCGAATCGTTGGCGTCGTGCAGGCTCGGACCGTGGCTGACGAAGCTTGGATCAACGTGGTCATGATTGATCCAGCTTGGCGCAATCAAGGATTCGGTTCAGCGATGATCCAACGACTTGAGGAACAACTGCTTCATCTTGGGGTTCTCAAGCTGTCGGCTCTGCTGGCCGAGGCTCAAGCAGGTGAAACTGCCTTGATGAACAGAGGGTTCATTCCCACCCACGGACTTGTCCTGTATGAAAAATTCGAACCAATCGCACCGGCCTCGATGCTCATCGTTGATCAGTACGGTGGTGAAATCCTTTCAGCGCAACTCTGGGATCGGGTTGCGGGAATGCAGGAAGAGAAAGCGATCATTGCGGGTCGGGTCGTTGCGCCACTCGCGGATCCTGGAACCGCCAGCAGGGTGGGAGTGAAAGCACCCGCAACGGTCATGCTCTTCGGGCCACCGGGAACAGGTAAGACCACATTCGCAAAAGCAATCGCGGGAACACTCGGGTGGCCCTTCATCGAACTCTTACCCTCGAAACTTGAAAGTGGTTCAGATCCCATGTCAGCCGAACTGCGAACGGCAATGACAGACCTGCTTCAACTTGATCAAGCCGTTGTGTTTATCGACGAGTTTGATGAGATCGCTTCAGCACGCGAGCGCAATCCAGGCACCAAGGGCGTTGTGAATGAACTGTTAAAGATGATCCCTTCGTTTCGCTCGGCAACCGGACACTTGCTCATCTGCGCAACCAATTTCATCGCGGATATTGATTCCGCGGTTCTGCGCCCTGGCCGTTTTGATCTTGTCATCCCAATTGGACCACCCGATCTCACCGCCCGGCGATCCCTGTGGGCTGCGGCGTTAGCGTCGATGGATCAAAAAGAGGTAGACATTGATTCTTTGGCTCAAGCTACCGAGGGGTACACACCCGGTGACGTTGAACTCGCGGCGCAGCGTGCGGCCGCCGTGGTATTCGATCGAATCCGATTAGGGATTGAACCCGATCACATCACCTTCGAAGACTTACAAAGCGCGATTGCCCGGACTCGAGGATCCGTCACCCCTGAAATCAGGGACAACTTCGCTGCTGAGGTCAGTAAGTTCGCGCGCGTCTGAGCCACCAAATGACAGGACATAGTTCGGTCATAGGAACTCAATACCCCGATGGCGGTGGGAAACTCACATGTATCTGTGAG
>JAFMCP010000105.1 GCA_017857705.1 Candidatus Nanopelagicales bacterium | reverse complement strand
AAACGGAACTAACGATGACTAGTCTGGCAGGCTGCTCAAATACATTTCGGTCAATCATCGCACGTAATGTTTGAGCGATAAAAAGCACATTGGCTTCAAATAGAGACTCCAACTGATCAACACCGGAATTGAGGATACTTCCCTCTGCGTTCAACCCTTGAGCCCAAATAACTTGATTGACACTTCGTGGCTCAATCTCATTTGGCCAATCAGGTGTTGCCAGTGAAAGCCACCCAGCGCCAAGAGATTCCTTCCTTGAGACTCTGAGAACATCCACATGGTTCGACTCAAGATGCTGGCAAATCGTAGATCCAAGGGCCCCGCCCGCTCCAAAAACAATTGCTCGACTACTCATTGTGAAACCCTAAGGATTGCGAAACGATGTAATTGGGTCTTGCTTTGACTTCCTCATAAATGAGGCCCACGTATTCGCTGACAATGCCGATCATGAAGGTCAAGACGCCAAAAAGTAAAAGAACCAAAGCCACAATCGTCCCGAACCCGACAAATGGAACGCCTCGCGCGAGCCACAAAATCGATAACGTTATCAGTCCCAAAAACGAAATTGCAGAAATAGAAATTCCTAAGATTGTTATAAACCGAAGTGGGATATACGTGTGAGCGAAAATTCCTTTAAAGGCTAACTCAATGACTTTTAACGAATGAGCATTAGACACGCCGGCAAACCTTGGTGGTCTCTGAAACGGAATGCCAATTGACTTAAAGCCTACCCAAGCGACCAGTCCTCGAACAAAACGATTCCGTTCCTCCATCGAGCAAACAGCCTCATAAGCAGTTCGGTCTAGCAATCGAAAGTCGCTGGCATTGCGAGGAATTTTTCCATCAGTCAATTTTCCTGCCAGCCAATAGAATGCTTTTGAATTAAAGGTTCGAATGGGCCCAGTGCCCTGACGTTCAGTAACCACACCGTAGATATTTTCGTAACCATTTTCCCAATTTCGGAGGAACTCATGAATGAGTTCTGGGGGATCCTGCAAGTCGGCAGTCATCAGCACACATGCGTCGCCACTTACAAAATTGAGACCTGCGGTCAACCCTCCATCCATTCGAAAGTTTCGAGCCAGTCGAATAATCTTAAAACGATGATCTTGTTCATGGATGCGTTGCAGTTTGTTCCATGTGTCATCAATCGATCCATTTTCGACGACTATCACTTCCCAGTCGTAATCTGATTCCACGTCGAAAACAGTCGTCAATTGACGAGCCAGCTCATCAACGCAATCTGTCTCGTTGTACGCAGGAACAACGATAGACACCAATTTCTTTTTCACGAATATCACATCTTTCACATCCAAGAACCAGTCACACACAATTTATGAGACATTCCTCCCCTTGGATGCCGAGCATAGTAGAATTCATCACTCAATTGTTCATGTGAGCATTCCGATTACCACAAGAATCTTCTTGTACTGAGGGGTCCGTCCCGAGAACACAGACAACACTCAAATATTTCTACCCCCGAACTGTGGTTGCAGCCTTTTCGCCAGCGAAAGGGCCACTCTTTCTCTCCTATGCTCCCCGTCTTATGTAACGTGAAAACGAAGTGATTTCGGCTTCCCACCTCATCAGTGCACTCACTGTTCCCGGGTCTGAAATTCAGAAGAATCTCTTGGGGTGATTCGTCCTCAGAATTAGGTGGGCGCCCGCCGACAGCCTAGGCTTGAGACCAATCGTTCACATAGTCGTTTACTGCCAGGCGTCCAAAAATTTTGATTATTAATGCCAGTGTTTTTGCTTCCGGCACAACGCCTTTAAGTACTATTAGCGATGAATCTAAATTAAGGTGGAGATTGCTCGTGACGAACGGCTTAGCCAGGAGAGAACCAGAGATTTGGCTCACAGACCGTCCATACGGTCAGAAGGCCTATTCGCTTACTTGAATGCGTTTTAAAATCGCGAGATTTGAATTCATCGCCGCACCGATCACCAATTGGAAGTTAGGCAAATGGGTAATGGAAACTACCCCTTGGGAGGAATGGGACGTGGAAGTCTTTGCTCGACCATCAAGAGTCTTGCGTCGAAGTGTGATTCTGCTCGATATCGATTTGAACAGGGTAGGCATGGAAAGCTGTCGAATCTGCCCGACCAGAACAAACCGACCCCGGCCTGTGTCTCCTAAGTGTTTACGATGCTAATCAATTTGCGAGCTGCCTTAGTTCCTCCCGCCGTAAGCAATTGGGCGGCACAACACAGCAGGTACTCAACAAGGTTTCACCAAGTTGACTCTTGGGATCAGGCAATTGAAGGGTCTGTCGGCTATTCCGATCCGGAAATCACCATGCGGGTTGACTCAGCTACCCGCACGATTCTCGCCGGAAATGCTGCCTTTGAGCGCGATGGCTTTATCTTTACCGAGCCCGATATCCGCTGGCCAGTTCTGGCCGGGCTCCTTGGGGCGCATGCGCGCGATGGGTACTTGCGTGTTGTCGATTTTGGTGGCGCACTGGGCTCGGTGTATTGGCAACACCGAGCCAACCTCGCTGGGCTAAACGTTGCATGGGCTGTCGTTGAGCAAGAAAGTTTTGTAAATTGCGGTCGAGATTTACCGACGAACGAAGTCAGTTTCTTGACAGATCTCGATCTCGCCATGTCAACTATCTCACCAAATGTAATTCTTTTTTCCAGTGTCTTGCAATACATAGCCGACCCATTTGCGTTGCTATCAAAGGTCATCCAGGAAACTCAAGCCACAATCATTATTGACCGCACACCAATATCCACAAGCCCAACAAACATTCCAGTGATACAGCGAGTGCCAGCTCACATCTACACCGGTTCATATCCTGCGTGGATCATTTCCCAGCCAGAATTGGATTCCCGGTTAGCCCTACGTGGATCCCCATTTGTTTTTGACGGTATTGAACCGAGTACGCGAACTGATAAGGGCCTGCTAGTGAACTGGCAAGGACGTTTGGCAATTCCGGCGCGTGCCCGGTGAGCAGTTTGAACAATGTGAGCAATTTAGCTGTTGGTCTGCTGATCAAGTCATATGCACCTGACCTGGAATACACCCGACGCCTCATGGACTCTATTGAGTCATTCAATGTTGAGCACCTACCGGTCTTCCTTGTTGTTCCTGAAAGCGATCTAGGAATTTTCTCGGAATTCGCTCACCCAGATGTCAACATTCTGTCCGAAGAATTGTTCGCCTCACATCTCGTTCAAGAACCAACGGCTGGATTTTCTGCCGGCTATATCAACCAAGAGATTGTCAAACTTTCTTTCTGGGAATTGGGTCTCTGCGAGAATTACTTCTGTGTGGACTCTGATGCCGAGTTCATTCGCCCCTTCACCCACCGTAATTTCCTGCACCACGATCGGGTTCCTTTCACATTTCTCACAGAAGACCGCGAGTTAATTGTCGAACCCGACTACCACCAATCTACCTGGGTGAATCGCATGAAATCCCTTGAGAAGATTCGTGAGGTTATCGGCTACACCGGTCCGTGGCTATTCACCGTGCACGGTCACGCGGTTTTCTCAGCCAAGGTACTTAAGTCGTTCGTTACCGATTTTTTAGAGCCACGAGGTTGGGATTACAAGGACGCTCTAGCCATTTCCCCCTATGAACCAACCTGGTACAACACGTGGCTGCTTCACACGAGCACTATTGAAATTTTTCCTCGTGAACCAATTGTGAAAACCTTCCACAATGCGCAGCAGCACCTGGAGTATCAGCTTCGTGGAATTCGCAAGGAAGATGCAGCACGTGGGTTCTTGGCAGTAGTGGTGAATTCAAATTACTCACGGGGACATGGCGTTATGGATGCTGAGAACTCACTGAAAGACACCCTGGCTGCCTACGTACCATTGCCGCAGTTACTTCGAGCATTCGGTTTCAAATTGAGGCGCGATATATTTATTCGACGTACACCACTGCGCAAACTCCGTGTCTGGTTAGGCGCACTCGCTCTGAAGATCCCCGGTGTGCGCCGACTCGTTCAATCCGGTTGACAGCGCTTCGTTACATCTTTCCAAAAAATACTTTCCTGGATGTACCGTGCCATGGTTGTGTGACCATTCGCCGCGATTCGCCGACGTAAATCAGAATCCCTTGCAAGTGCAGTGAGTTCGGCCACGGCCTGGTCAACGCCTTCAAATTCGAGGTAGTCCGAGTCTTTGGTGAAGTACGGAAAACCACCTTCAACACACTGCGCGACTAACGCCGTGCCTGCAGCCATGGTCTCGGCGTAGCGGAACACTGCTTGGCGAACCCAAATCCAATCCATATATACACGGGTGGGTCCTTGAAGCGTAGTGGTAAAGATGATGTCTGACTCCACCAAAACCCGCCAGTAATCGTCATTGGATGTACCGGCTTTATCTGAATTGATGGTGAGCTCAATTCCTTTTTCAGCGAGTTTTTCTCTAACCACCTGAAGGAATTCGTCCCGGGGTGAATACATCGAGCCGATGAATTGAATGACCAACGGTGAAGTCGAATTGCGGCTGGCTGTAAAACGAGCTTTTGCCAATTCCAATTCAGCGACACGTTTTCGAGAAATCGGCATGAACAGGGGACCACGTATTCGGGAGTGCGGGAAAATTTTGCCCGCGATATCAGTGTGAGCGAAAGTCACCACGCACCCGTGAAATGCGGTCAGAACCGCGGCCTGCCAGCGGTGCCGACGATAAAAGGCATCGGTGAGAACCACAATTGGAGTGATTCCACGCCGGTTCAGGTACCAGGCCACCCGAAATCCCTCGGCCAGTGAACGTGGCCAACTCTGTCCCGGAGTTCGCACGTCAAGTACTACGGTATTTGCGTTACTTCGCCGTTGATTAGCGACAAATTGCGGGTAGTACGGCTGATCACGGTCAATGACTTGCTTCTGCACTTGAT
>JAFMCP010000104.1 GCA_017857705.1 Candidatus Nanopelagicales bacterium | reverse complement strand
GGGGCCCGTCCTCAGGGTCAAGGTTAGTCCTTTCCCTCACAATCAGCCCAGCGGATCCAAAGACCGGCAGTGTGATCTTGGCCTCGCAAAAAACATGCCGATTCCACGATGGGCCTTTACCCCGGAGGGGGCTAATTTGCCGCAACGGTGCTGATGGGTCACCGGGACGAGTCGAAATACGGACTGGACTTATTGGCACGATTGACCGCTTTGATGTGAGTGTCCATATTTTGGCGAATGAATTCCCAAATGAAAATGGGAAGGCTCAAAATATGGATAACGATGATGAGCCGGAAAATTCCATGGCCCTAGGCTGCTCCCATGCCAGAACAGCGAATGAGTGAATCAGGTTTTGAGATCAAGAAGGTCTACAACGCGTCAGATCTAGATGACTTCGATGTGGACGCCGAATTGGCGGAGCCGGGTACGTTCCCCTACACGCGCGGTGTTTACCCCAGCATGTACACCGGGCGCCCGTGGACAATGCGGCAGTACGCAGGTTTCGGCACCGCAGCGGAATCAAATGAGCGCTACCGGCAACTACTCGCTGCCGGTACGACCGGTCTTTCCGTCGCATTTGATCTACCCACGCAAATGGGCATGGATTCCGATAGCACCCTCGCCCATGGTGAGGTCGGAAAAGTCGGTGTGGCGATTGACTCGATCGAAGACATGCACACCCTTTTTAGAGATATTCCGCTTGATTCTGTGTCAACGTCAATGACGATCAATGCGCCGGCCGCGATTTTATTGCTGATGTACCAGTTGGTTGCAGAAGAAAATGGCCTTGATTCAAGCCAACTCAATGGAACAATTCAAAACGATATTTTGAAGGAATACATTGCTCGTGGCACCTATATATACCCGCCACAAGAGTCACTGCGTTTGATCACGGATATTTTCGCTTACTGTAAAACGGAACTTCCTAATTGGAACACGATTTCGATTTCTGGTTACCACATGGCCGAAGCAGGAGCTAACCCCGCGCAGGAGATTGCATTCACTCTCTCAAATGGGAAGGCCTATGTTCAGGCGGCAATTGATGCAGGTCTTGATGTTGATGATTTCGCACCGCGCCTTGCATTTTTCTTTGTGTCGCGAACGAGCTTTTTGGAAGAGGTAGCCAAGTTCCGTGCCGCAAGGCGGATGTGGGCTCGAATCATGCGGGATGAATTCGGAGCCAAGAATCCAAAGTCACTCATGCTGCGCTTTCACACCCAAACCGCTGGGGTGCAACTTACCGCCCAGCAACCCGAGGTGAACTTGGTTCGTGTCGCGGTGCAAGGACTGGCAGCGGTTCTGGGTGGAACTCAGTCACTGCACACGAATTCCTACGACGAGGCAATAGCTCTCCCAACGGAGAAGGCTGCGCGTCTAGCGTTACGAACCCAACAGGTGCTCGCATATGAAACAGATGTGACGGCAACAGTTGATCCATTCGCTGGCTCCTATGTTGTTGAGAGCTTGACCGACGAAGTGGAAGCCAAGGCCCTCGAATTGATTGAACAAATCGAGGTGCGTGGTGGTGCCGTTTCGGCGATTGAGCAAGGTTTTCAAAAAATGGAAATCGAAAACACCGCGTACACAATTGCCCAAGAAATCGATTCGGGTGAGCGCATTGTTGTTGGGGTTAATAAATATACGATCAGTGAAGAGGATCATTACGAACCACTTCGCGTCAACCCTGCCATTGAAGCCGAGCAATGTGAACGTCTCACCGCGCTTCGGGCCAACCGTGACAATACAGAGGTGGAGCGGTGCCTAGCCGCGATTACCGAGGCTGCCAAAGGTGACGCCAATTTGCTGTACCCCATGAAGGAAGCGCTGAAGGCCAGAGCAACGGTTGGTGAGGTATCAGATGCGCTACGTGCAGTGTGGGGAAAGTACCAACCGAGGGTCTTTTTCTAGAGGAAGAAAACCTTCATGACTCAAACTGCACTCGGCGTGATTGCTGGTACCGGTTTTTATGATCTCCCTGAGCTGAGTGAGCGTGAACTCCTTGTTGTTGAAACCCCTTATGGGGCTGCAAAGTACCTAAAGGGAATTCTTCATGGCAGAGAAACCATATTTCTTTCCCGTCACGGGGTCGATCATCAAATTCCACCCCACCGGGTGAATTATCGAGCCAATATTGCGGCAATGAAAGAAATTGGCGTATCGGAAATTCTCGCTATAAATGTTGTGGGTGGATTGGGGCCTGATTCGGGGGAACTGGTTGTCGTTGATGATTTTATTGACTTCACCAAATCTAGGGTGAACACTTTTTTTGACGGCTCAACTGCACAGGGCGTAGTGCACACCGATATGGGTGAACCATTTGATCAGCGCCTGCGCCAAGTGTGGATCAATGCTTGTGGAAATGCGCAAGTTCCCGTTGTTACAACTGGTGTTTACGGCGCATTCGAAGGACCCAGATTTGAAACTCGTGCGGAAATTCGTGCCGCCAGGGGCATGGGTGTCACGGTTGCAGGAATGACGCTTGTGCCTGAAGTCATTTTGGCAAATGAAGTGAAAATTCCATACGCGTGCATTTCGCTGGTGGTTAATCCGGCGACGGGGCTAGGGACTAAACCCGTCACGATGGACGACATCAACATCGTTATTGCGAAAGGCTCTGAAACGCTCAAGAAGGTTCTTTCTCACGCCGCTAGGTCTCTGGCTTCTACTCAGGAATTCGTGGTGGGCCCAGCGTGATTATTTTGCATAACGCTCGCTACGTGGTTACCTGTGATGCCCAAGATACCGTGCTGCAGAATGCCTCCTTGGTGATTCAGGACTCAAAAATTATTGATCTTGGACCCGCACAAATATTGATTGAGCGCCACCCGCACGCTCGAGTTATAGACCTCACCGATCAATTGATCATGCCGGGCTTGATCAATCTGCATACGCATTTACCGATGACTCTTTTGCGTGGCGTTGCCGAAAATGTTGACCTTCAAGGATTCCTGGAACTGGTTTGGGCGGAGGAAGCCCGGATCATGGACGCTCAAGGAACTTATATTGGTGCTCGTCTGGGCGCACTCGAATCCCTTTTGGCGGGCACCACAACTGCATTGGATATGTATCTGCACCCTGCTGCTAATCACCGTGGGGCAGTCGAAGTGGGGCTGCGCCATGTAACCGGTCCCGTATTTTTTTCCTTCCCCGGACCAGACAATCTGTCGTGGATCCAGCGGATGGAATTAGCCCGTGCCTGGCCGGACACCTTGAGTGAGATTGGTGGTCCCTATGTACCGCTTACCTTGACACCGCATGCTCCATTGACCGTGTCCCCGGAAAATTTGAGAGAAGTTGCCGAACTGGCTGTTGAACAAGGGGCAATTATCACCGTTCATGCTTCAGAGAATGTGTCGGAAAATGAAGACACGGTGAATGCTCATGGAGAAAGACCCACACATTTATTGGATGTGACTGGAATTCTTGACCTCAAGCCAGTCCTTGCACACGGTGTTCACTTGAACGAATATGAACGCCATCTCATTGCCGCCAAGGGCGGCTGCATTGCGCATTGCCCGGGATCAAATCTGAAATTGGCGAGCGGTGCGGCTGACTTGGTTCAATACCGGAAAGACGGAATTACCGTTGGTCTTGGTTCGGACGGTTCTTCTTCGAGTAATGACCTCGACATGTTTGCCGTTATGCGAATGGCTGCCAATCTTGCCCGGTTGGTGAGTGGTGATCCCGCAGCTATTTCCTCCTTGGAGATTGTTCGGGCGGCGACAATTGACGGAGCCACGGCATTAGGGATGTCGGAGCGAATTGGCTCATTGGAAGTGGGTAAAGAGGCCGACATCACTTCTATCACTTTGTGTGAACCGCACTTGATTCCGATTCACGATCCCTTTACCACAATTGTATTTAGTGCAGGTAGAGCTGATGTTCGTCATGTTTTTGTTGCAGGTGAGCAAGTTATTGACAATCGTCGACCCACCAAAGTTGATCCCCAGGAAATCATGCGTTCAGCACTTATCCACGTTGGACATCTGACTTAATAAGTTTATGCTGGGATCTGTGCCTCAGCGAATATTGCTAGATTGTGATCCCGGACATGACGATGCAATTGCAATCATGCTGGCAACTGCCAGCCCTGAAATAGAACTCGTTGGAGTTACAACCGTTGCTGGTAACTCACTTTTGGAAAACACGACCCGCAACGCGCTGATTGTTTTAGACATGGTGAATCGCCCCGACGTCCCGGTTCACTCGGGTAGGGCTGCCCCACTTTCTCGCGAACTTCGCACGGCCGCATCAATGCACGGGGATGGCGGACTCGATGGCCCTGTCCCTAGCGCACCAACCAGATCTGCGAATAGTGCTAACGCGCTGCGATTCATCGAAAATATCCTGGACAATGAGATAGAACCAATCACACTTGTTGCGACTGGACCACTGACCAACATGGCTGACGTGGTTACCGAACTTGGGCACGTACACCACAAAATTAAACAAATAGTCTTTATGGGTGGGGCAATTGAATTAGGTAATTGGACTCCGGCAGCTGAATTTAATATTTTGGTGGACCCTGAAGCGGCTGAGATAGTGATGAACTCGGGAATAAAACTCACGATGATCGGGCTTGAGGTGACCCACCAGGCCTGGCTCGATGAGTCAAACGCTCAGGCTTTGCGGGGAAAGGGGAAGTGTGAAGACTTTGTTGCCGAGTTGCTTGACCATTTTGTAGCATTTCACCAAGTTCGATTCGGTTGGCCGGGAGCACCCATCCACGACGCAGTAACAATCGCTCACCTTATTGACCCGTCACTCCTGACAACAATTGTCACAAATGTAACAGTGGAAACTAGTAGTCAACTAACTCTAGGTCGAACAGTGGTCGATATATACGGTGTGACGGATCGGCCAGCGAATGTAACGGTTGGTACAGGCATAGATCG
>JAFMCP010000020.1 GCA_017857705.1 Candidatus Nanopelagicales bacterium | reverse complement strand
GATCCGGTCGTTGATCCTTGGTTCGACGCTGATGGCGCCTCCTATCAGTTGACAATAAAACGGGCAAACTTAATACCGATTGAACTATGGACCCCTGCGCATGAGAAAACCCCCGGCGCAGCGCGCACGGAGGTACCGGCAGGGTAGAAACACCCTGTGCATAAACCCCTAGGGGGCTCACGCCTTGACCAAGAAGATTAGAGCGACCGCGCATTTACATGGCACAATCGACATACCTTTTGGTGGGAACCGATGCTCCGCTTGCGGGACCTGGGTGTGACCCCCGATCCAAGGACTGCCAGAGTAACAGGTGTGAACGAAGAGAATTCTGCTGCCCTTGATATTTCAGAAGTACCGGCTATTGAGGTCGTTTTAACGGTGTCATTGCACCTGATGTCCGCTGCGGCGGTAGCTTGCGGGTTGGGCGAGGACGGTGAGGGCTCTGACCTTGCCGAAGCTCGAATCTTGATCAATGCTTTAGCAGGGCTAGTGACCGCGGCGGCTCCTGATCTTGGGGCGGTACACGCCGCTCCATTGCGTGATGGACTCCAAAGCCTTCAGCGGGCCTTTCGTGAAGGATCCGCCATACCGGACCCACCCGGTATGGGTCCGGGCGAGGCCCTGACCGGCCCTGTTTATTAGACCGCTTGACCCGATCCTTGAACACAAATTGCGATTCCAGCCGGAACAAAACTATGCAGAGCATGGTTGGTCTGAATAATTCTTTCTACATTTTCCATTAGGAAATCAGGGACTTCAATCTGTAAGACTCCATCGTCGCGCTGCTCACAAACAACATTCTCCCCCATTTCTGCCAGTAGTTCCCTCAGAAGGAGAACGGCCCTAGCCCGCTGATCCTTAGCCGATAATGTGACAATGTCTGTCAAAAGCAATGTCATAGTGTTAACGCCCGCCAGGTCAAGGATGATCGCTTGAGCGTTCTCATCCAACGCCGCCTCCGCCGCGTCTGGCGCAGAAATCGGTACTGGCCGAGCGCGCGGATTCCATTTGGTAAGAGCGTCAATCCCGGTGAAACATAGGAGGCCCAATCGACCATCAGTTGCCATCAGACAAGCCACACTCATATCTGAGTTTTTGTCTCCATCAATTGGCTCACCCGCTACCTCAGCAACTAGTGCGATGAACAGTCTCGAGGGTGCCAACGCAGCCAGCAGCGCATTGATGTCACGGCTTTCTAAGGCTGCGCACACCTGGGGATCTGCTTCTCCATGGTCGGCTGCCCACTGAGACTGAAAGTTCCCAAGCCCCGCGCCTTGACCCAGACCAGTCTCACCGCTGTTGGGGTGCTCGTGCATGCAAGAACTGTACGCACGGCAGACTCAAGCTGTGACTTCAACGTCAATTGCACACAAGGACACGGTAACTGCGCCTCCTTCGTGGATGGTGCTTACCGCGGTGTCCCTCGTTGCAGTGAATCTTCGACCTGTTATCTCCAGCCTTCCCACAGTGGCTAGTGACATAGTCGAGACAACCGGATGGAGTTCAGCAACTCTTGGCGTTTTGACCACCATTCCGGTGCTATGCATGGGACTTTTTGCCCTCGCTGTTCCCGCGCTAGCAATGCATTTTGGCCGAAAGCACCTCGTGATCTTTGCATTAATTGCCCTGACCGCCGCAACCTTACTCAGGGCGATTGAAGTCGTTCCAGAGTTGCTCTTCCTTTCAGCATTCCTTGCCGGAATCGGTATTGCGTTCGCAGCTGGACTGATTCCAGGAATCGTTCGGGAACAACTTCCACATTCGATCGCGAGGGCGACTTCAACGTGGACCGCAGCACTCGCTGGTGGAGCAGCACTTGGCGGGGCACTCACAGTTCCCATCGCCATTTGGTTGGGTTCATGGTCACTTGCTCTGGCATTCTGGGCCACGCCGGCAATTATCGCCCTAGTGTTTTGGGTCATTGTTGAGCGCAACTCCAGCGCGCATGATCGCCCGACAGTGATTGTTCGGCTTCGGCAATTGCCATGGCGAAATAAGATTGCGTGGGCACTCGCACTAAATATGACGTGTAACTCAATTATTTATTACAGTTCCCTAGCCTGGATTGCACCATCCTATGAAGCTCGCGGATGGACCCAAGAGAACGCTGGATGGCTCTTTGGTCTTTTCACCGTATCGCAGGTTGTGGCCGCTTTCATTCTTGCTGGAATGGCTGTTCGCATGAAACGTCGAAGGACACTATTCGTCTTTGCCATTGGGCTCGCTTCGATTTCACTATTTGCCATCGCTTGGCTTCCCGACTTTGCACCATGGCTAACCCTTCTCGTCTTTGGCTTCGTTCTCAGTGGCGGATTCGCCATGACCCTCGGTCTGCTCAGCGAATACAGTAAGGACTCAGCGAGTGCTGCTCGGCTTACTGCAATGGTGTTCTTTATCACCTACACGATTGCCGCTGCCGGACCCTTAATCGCCGGAGCACTTCTCGACTTTTTTGATTCATGGTCCTTAGTTTTCACGGTATTAGGGGTTGTTGCTTTACTCCAATTGTTAACCGTGATTCCGCTTCGTCGTGGTGTCCACGTCGATTAAAGTCTGCAGGCATGAATATTGGTAACAAGAATTCCCTTTGCGCCCAGTGCAAATAATTCATCCATTATTCGATGCACATCAGCACTTAAAACCATTGAACGAACGGCTGACCATTGCGGATCCTGTAATGATGAAACCGTTGGTGATTCAATTCCGGGAGTAATCTCACATGCTTGCGTTAGTCGGTCATTAGGAATGTCGTAATCGACTAAGACATATGACCGAGCCACGTTCACACTATGCAATCTGCGCTCAAATGTGTCCTGTGCTTGGGTTTTCTCGGAATTCGCTGGTCGAATCAATATTGCTTCCGACTGCAGAATTGGATCCCCAATAACTTCAAGTCCAGCGGCGCGCAAGGTCGCTCCAGTCGCGACAACATCAGCTACGGCGTCAGCTACACCGAGTGCTACCGCATTTTCGACGGCTCCGTCTAAGCCAACAATCTGAGCATCGATTGAATGATTTTCCAGCCAGGATTTCAACAGGCCTTTATATGAAGTTGCAATTCTCTTGCCACTAAGTTCTGCATGTGTCGTGATGGTTCCCGTCGGTACAGCAACCCGAAAAGTTGACGGAGCAAATGCAAGTTGCATTATTTCTTCTGCAGGTGCGCCACTGTCCAACAGCATGTCACGTCCGGTTATCCCAAGATCAATTGTTCCCGCACCAACGTAGACCGCGACGTCTTTTGGGCGAAGGAAAAAGAACTCAACGTCGTTAGTTATGTCCGTCACAACCAGCGCCCGCGGGTTGGTCGAAGCCAAATAACCCGCTTCATTAAGAAGTGCCGCAGCGGGCTGCGCTAATTGGCCTTTATTGGGAAGTGCAACGCGCAGCATGATCGATCCTTTCCATTAACCTGAATGTTATAAATTTTCGTAGATATCTTCCATGCTCAAATCATGTGCGTGCATCAATAATTGAACGTGATAAAGCAACTGGGAAATTTCTAATGCAAGCGCTTCCTTACCTTGGTACTCCGCCGCCATCCATACTTCTGCAGCCTCTTCAACGATTTTTTTACCAATTGCGTGAGTACCTGCTCGGACAAGGCGAACCGATCCGGACTCGGAGTCGCCGGTAGATATTTTTTGGGATATCTCAGAGTAAAGCTGCTCAAAAGATTTTCCCGATTGGATCGATGTCACACTTACAGCCTAGCGAAAGCCTGTTGGTATTACTTTTCCCACTAGGCCGAAGGTACCTTGCGCCAGTAGCGTCATAGCTAGCGCAGCCTCCACCGCTTCATTGCCCTTGTCCTCGCGTGAGTCAGCGAGACCAGCGCGATCTAGGGCCTGTTCTTCATTGTCGACGGTCAACAGACCAAATCCAATCGGCATATTTGAATCCAAACAAACTCTAGTTAGACCCTGCGTCGCCCCGTCACAGACAAAATCAAAATGTGGTGTTCCTCCACGGATGACTACCCCCAATGCCACTAGTGCATCAAATTTTTCGCTCCGAGCAGCTAACTGCGCACCGAGAGGCAACTCAAATGCCCCTGGAACCCGAAAGAGTTCATGGGATGTTCCTGCCCGTTGGCAAGCGCGTATAGCTCCCTCAATTAACCCGTTCATGACGACTTCGTGCCATTGAGCAGCAATGATCCCAACTCGAAGGCCTCGTCCATCTAAATCCAATTTTGGGGCATTTACTCCGCTCATGAGCCCTCCTTTAAAGGGGTAAAGGCAAGAATTCGTTCAACATACTTTGCCAGTGCATCAACTTCGAGATTAACTTCACTCCCCACACCGATCATGCCCAAGGTCGTGTCCTTCAAAGTCGTTGGAATCAGTGAAACGCTGAACCATGGTTGCGTTTCGGCAGGTTCACTGACTTTAACTACTGTAAGTGAAACCCCACTGACGGTGACTGAGCCTTTTTCAACAACATAGCGCGCAACCTCCGGGGGCAAATCAAATGTAATCATTGTCCAGTCTTCTCGAGGTTCAATGAATCGCACGGTGGCAACGGCATCAACGTGACCTTGCACAATATGGCCGCCAAGACGGCCGGAAAGGGGCATAGCTCGTTCAATGTTTACCGAGTCACCCAGATTTAGTGAGCCGAGTGCACTTCGCTTGAGCGTTTCTTCCATTAGATCTGCCGTAAAACTGTCTTGATCAAATTGGGTCACCGTCAGGCACACTCCATTAACAGCAATAGATGCACCAATTTGCGCATCGGCTAACACGCCTGGAGCGGCAAAGGTTATCCGGGATGAATCTGTTCCTGGATTAATAGCAACAATGGAGCCGGTTGTTTCAACTATGCCGGTGAACATAATTACAATCCTACCGCTGAATCAAGCACCCCGATTTGAATCAGGTCCGAACCCATGGTGAATGTCGAAGTGACTCCTACCAAACGCATCAAGGGTGCATGGGTGGGTAATGAGCGCGGACCCGCGCCCAAGGTGATGGGAGCAGTGATACTAATCACCTCGTTGATGCAATCCGCATGAATGAAGGCCGCCGCCAATGTTGGCCCCCCTTCCAACAACACGTGATTTACTCCCAACTTAGCCAGTGTCAGCAGCGCAATATTTGGATCACGGGTTGCAAGGTGCAAAAACCCTGCTGGTGCAAGATCGCGCAATCCCATCACCACTCGTAGGGGCTGGCAGTCTTTCAATGAACCATCAGACTCCCGCGCGCTCAGACTCGGCTGATCCACCATGAATGTCTGAGTTCCGACGAGAACGGCTCCAACCCGCGATCGTAAATCATGATTGAATTCCTGCGATTGCGATCCACTTATGGCGGTTCGCTCCCCCAACTTCGCCGCAACGCGCCCATCAAGACTTTGCGCAAACTTCCAAGTGACAAATGGAACACCGGTCCGCATGCGGTGATTCCACTCCCTGTTTACCGAGGCGGAACGCTCCGCTTCAATCTCACCAATAACTTCACATCCAGAGGCCATCAATACTTCAGCGCCGCCACCAGCTTCATCACTTGGGTCAGCTTGGGCATAAATAACCCTACGAATTCCCGCTTCAATGATTGCTTGCGTGCATGGAGGAGTCCGACCAAAATGTGAGCACGGTTCAAGCGAAACGTAGAGGTCTGCGTCGGTGGCCCGATCCCCTGCGACAGCAAGAGCCTCTACCTCGGCATGAGCGCTTCCAGTTCCACGGTGGTAACCGGTTCCCACCACAATTCCGTTTTTTACGCACACGGCACCAACTCGCGGATTTGACGAATAAGGTCCCAGCATGGCCAGTTCGATGGCCTGAAGTATGAATTGCGTATCAATGCTCAACTACTTCTCCACCAGTGCCCTGAGATCACGAACTACTTGGGCCGGGTCCGGATTGGAGTAAACGCAAGATCCAGCGACGAAGACGTTGGCTCCGGCATCTTTACATTCCATGATGGTGTTATGGGACACCCCGCCGTCAACTTCAATCCAGATTTCGGCACCCCCTAATTCCCGTGCCCGGGCCACTTTCGGCATCATGTCACTCATAAAAGCTTGACCACCAAAACCAGGCTCCACCGTCATGATCAGGATCATGTCAAGTAATTCGAGGATTCCGTCGAGGGAGTCAAGGTCCGTTTCGGGTTTGAGTGCTGCGGCAGCCCTAGCACCCGTGGATCGAATGTTTTCGCACAATGAGCGGGCATCCTTTGCCGCCTCAATGTGAAAAGTGACCGAGTAAGCGCCTGCTTCACCGTAAGCCGGGGCCCAGCGATCTGGATCATTGATCATCAAATGTACGTCGGCTCTTAATGAAGTTTGCGCAATTACACTCGCAACTACGGGGAGGCCAAAAGTTAGGTTCGGCACAAAGTGGTTGTCCATGACATCAAGGTGAATAAGATCAGCGACACCCTCCACCTTGGAGATTTCATCGCTCAACCGGCCCAGATTGCTATTGAGCACACTTGGTGAAATTAGCATGCTCACAGACTATCTGCCCTACCTAGATCCGGCGCAAAAGTGCAAAGAACATTGCATCGGTACCGTGAACATGCGGCCACAACTGCACGTAAGGACCACTGCCGAGGTCGCTCACTCCAGGAAATAGGTCTCGGGCATCTTCTCGTTGAATATCGGTCCGTGCCTGCAACACGCTGTCAACGACGGCCCAGGTTTCCTCAATATATGGCGAACATGTGACGTAGGCAATAATCCCGCCGATGCGAGTTGAGTCAATCGCGGCCAGAAGTAACTCTTCCTGCAGACCCGTGAGCGCTAACGTCTCTCGCTTAGTTTTACGCCAGCGAGCCTCAGGCCTGCGGCGCAGCGCGCCCAATCCTGAACAAGGGGCGTCGAGGAGTACTCGATCGAAAAAACGATTACCCCAAGGCCGCTCGCGCGCATCACCTGTAAGTAACTGAGCAGACGAACCCACGATCTTGCTCATGAGATCCACACGATGTTGGTGAAGATCAACAGCAATGAACTCCACGCCGTCTGGAACAGCATCGGAGATGAGGGCAGCCTTGCCACCCGGTCCGGCACACATGTCAAGCCATGAACTTTCAGGGCCGGTCGGTTTCGCAAGTAGAAATGCCTGAGCAACTAACTGACTACCTTCATCTTGCACAATTGCGCTTCCATCGCGTACCTGGTCAAGTTCCAGCGGGATTACATCAGTGAGAACACGCGCCTGATTGCTCCAGCGACCGGGGATCGTTCCAACAATCTCCTGATCACCCTCTCGAACCGCAATGACCGGATCAGCCGCGGTGTTGTTGGCTCGTAACAGCGTCTCGAGGTCACGCTCTGCTAGTCCATTGTGAACGAGTGATTCTTCAAATGCCTGGACAATCCAATCTTGGTGTGAGTATCGCTCACCAAGGCTCAATGTTTCAATATCAAATTCAGATTTAGTGATACATCTCAGAACTGCGTTGACAAAGCCGACACGGGCCTTAATGTGACCAGCGTCTTTACCTTTGACCGAAACCCGCGCCAAGGATGCGCACGTATCCACGGCAGCATGATCGGGAACGCGCATGGCGTAGATCTGGTGGATTCCTAGACGCAAAATATCGATGATCTCAGGCTCGACAGCGACTAGGGCTCGCGAAGAACATTTTTGCGCCATCGCGTCGTAGAGTGATTGATTACGTAAAACTCCATAAGCAAGTTCGACCGTAAACGCGGCATCACGGCCATTCAACTTGTACTTTCGTAATACCTGTGGGAGCGCAAGGTTCGCGTATGCACCCTCGTCTCGCACGAGTCGCAACAATTCAAGGGCTGCCATGCGTGGTTGATCACTGCTGGGATAGATCTTTGATTCTTCTTCCATTAGGAGAGTTTCACCGCTTCTGTGCTCAATCCGCGCAATCCGCGCAGCCAGTCTGTTGCATCCATGAAATTTTTTCCAGCAGGTTTCACCTGCGTAAGTTCGAGTGCATAGGTCGCGCTGCCAACAAATACGCGTTTCTCCACCAGTGAAATGACTCCGGGGTCTAGTAATACATCACGATTTATGAAGACTGGGGCAATTGACATTGAGGTGCCAACTTCACCGTCACCATCCAGAATCATGGTCCATGCGCCAGGTGTCGGTGTCATGGCTCGAATTCGGCGATCAATCTCAATTGCCGGTGACGCCCAATCAATACGTGAATCTGATTTGCTGATCTTCGGTGCGAAAGTGGCCAGATCATGCTGTTGAGGAATCGGCCTGATCATCCCTGCCTCTAATGCGTCAAGTGTTTGTCTCAGTAGATGAGATCCCGTATCCGCCAAGCTAGCCAGGAGCATGCCGCTCGTGTCCCTTGGGTCAATGGGGTGCGTCACGTGGCCAAGAATCGGACCGGTATCCATACCTTTATCAATTCGAAAAGTCGTGGCGCCAGTGATCGAGTCACCGTGCCAAATGCTGTGCTGGACCGGGGCCGCTCCACGCCATTGGGGCAGAAGCGAGAAATGTAAATTGATCCAGCCATGTTCGGGGATATCGAGCATGGTCTCCGGGATCAACTGACCGTAGGCAACTACGGGAATTGCATCGGGTTGAAGCGCTCGCAAGACAGAGTCAATTTCACGAACGGATGCAGGATGCAATACATCAACTCCTTGACTCAGAGCGAGTTCGTGTACAGGACTGCGCCGCATGTCACGTCCCCTGCCTGATTTTGCGGGTGGCTGGGTGATCACAGCCATAACTTCATGATGTGATGAAATCAGGGAGTTCAATGATGGCAGTGCGGCTTCCGGTGTTCCAGCAAAAACTAATTTCAACTTACATCCACTTTTGTGAAATTGTGTGTGGGCTCGTTTTGACAACTAGGTCGTCACCGAACCATTCACTCGCTCGAATTTCCTTCATGGCCTCTTTGCGCTCTTCACTTCCAAGCCTGTCGATGAAAATAATTCCATCGAGGTGATCCGTTTCATGCTGCACACACCTAGCCATGAGATCTGAGCCCACCAGTTCAACGGGCTCCCCATACATATTGAAACCCTTGGCAACCACGCTTCGAGACCGTGGCGTATCAAATGAGAGCCCTGGCAAGGACAGACATCCTTCCTCGCCCAATTCCGTGTCCTCCGAGAGTTTGAGGGTTGGGTTCACTAGATGCCCGAGTTCCTCGTCCACCCAGTAAGTGAAAACGCGGAGTGAGACCCCCAACTGGGGTGCGGCGAGACCAACTCCTGGAGCGTCCTCCATGGTGTCAATGAGATCGGCGACCAATTTATGCAATTCCTTATCAAAGTCAACGACTTCGGCGGCGGGGGTCCGCAACACTGGATCGCCAAAGATTCTGATTGGTTGAATTGCCATGTTCTCAGTCTAGGACATGGCCTCAACGGTCAGAAATCACGCGGATCCATGTGGATCCGCACAAATGAATTCTTGGGATCAGCCGAACGAGTGCGCATGATCTGGAATAAGGCCTCTGAAAGTCTATTGCCGTCTGCTCTGCGCACCATGACGAAAACCTTGGAATTCTCGCCATCAATTGGCCCCATAAGTCGAGCCGTAACACTCTCCTGAACCTTTGTGGCGACCTCTAATACGGCTTCACGTTCACCGATAATTAGAGCCACACGAGTTGACGGGGGTAAGTGAGCGTGTGTTCGATCTTGGAGCTCGCGAGCAGCGAACCATGAACTATCCCACCTCGCCACCGCTTGGGATTCCCGTTGCCCAGGATCTCCCGTCACCACAATTGGTGCACCGACCCTCGCCCGGACCGCGGCCGAAAAGGCTCGCCGCACAAGCGACTCACTTGCCGTCAGTGAAATCGAATGGGCAAACATGTCGACAATGACAACCGCCGCAAATCCATTTTCTGCGAACGGCTCTGCACCTAGTGTTGCAACCACAATTCTTGGCTGCAAATCAACATCGGTCACCATGTGTTCCTGTTGCGACCACACAACTGGGGTACCCGCAAATGAGCGACCGAGTTCCTCTGCCGTGCGCTCAGCCCCAATTGCCAGCGCTTTGATGTGTGTTCCGCCACAGGAACAGCGCCAGCCACCTGTGCCGCACCGATAACAGGTCAGTTGCTCCCCACCGAGATTCCTGTTCCCTTGTTGGATCGCGCCGCCGCATGCGCAGATGGCACGCTCACCGCACTCGGTGCACATGAAGGCCGGGATATACCCGCGTCGACCGACAGAAACCAGTATGGGTCCCAGCGGGAGTGATTCCTTTATTGCCTGCCAGGCAAGTTGAGGTATTCGAGATTGATGTGGATCACGTTCGATTGCTGTATCGGTGAGTGTTCGAACGCGAGAACGCAGTGCATCAACTGCTGGTTTACTTGCCGTGATGCTTTCACACCATCCCGATTCACACCATGACTGTGTAGTTACTGAACGAGAGAAACCACCGACAATCAATGAACAGTTGGTCTTGTGGCTGCGTAAAGCAGCGACTTCCCGGGCATCCCAATAGGGAGCATGGGCATCGCTGTAGGCATCATTGAAGTCATCCCACATGATTATTGCTTTGAGGTTTTCTACCGGAGCGAATACAGCTGATCGAGTCCCGATCACAATTCTCGCGCGTCCTGAAAGTACCTCAAGGAAATTCTTGTACCTTTGGCCTTGACCCAAATGAGTTGAAATGATTTCCGCGTTGGGGATCACCCCAACCAAACGTTCAATTGACGGTGCATCGGGTACGAGAAGAATGATCCCGGCCTCTGAGTCGGCTTCCTGCAAAGAGTGGACAAGCTCTGCCATCTCTACCCACCACAAAGATGCTGGTGCGCTGGCCCAGACAGCTCGAGTACATTTCCCGGCCGAAAGTTTTTCCAATAAGGCTTTTCCCTGAGAATAGGTCTCCCACGCGTTTAAATGAGATACGGAAGTGTTGACCTTGGTGTTGGTTTTACGCCTCTCACCTGCTTGTGACTTGTTGGGAACAGCGGCTCTAACGACATCCCAGAACATTCCAACATACCTGTCAGCAACCGCATGGACTAAGTCAAGTGTTTCCTGAGTGAGGGCAGGTCCGATTGCTCGCTCGATTGGAGACAACTTGGTGAATTCCGACTCGGCTATGCGGTCAACAACAATTGCGTCGGCCAATTTTCCGGAAAAGCGCACCCTAACTCGATTTCCGATCCGGCACTGTGCCTCGATGGCTGCTGGAACCAGATAATCAAAATCACGGTCAAGGTGTGAAACAGGAACATTGACACGCACTCGGGCAATGGGGTCTATATCCGCGATTTCAACTTTTTTTTTGGCAACCGAGTTAACCCGTTTGCGCACAATGGCAGGATCAGCCAATAAAAACAACTGATCCTCTTGGTCCATTAGCGCCTATTTGATCACGTGAGAAAAATTCACAATTAGTTCGAGATCGCGGCCGTGAGTGCCTCAGCGCGATCCACTCGCTCCCAGGTGAACAGTCCGTCCTCTGCGGGTCGACCAAAGTGCCCGTATGCAGCCGTAGAGCGGTAAATCGGCCGCAGCAGTTCAAGCTCACGAATTATCGCGGCGGGTCGCAGGTCGAAAACACTCAAGACCGCTTGCTGAATTTGTTCGTCGGGCACAATTCCCGTACCAAAAGTCTCCACAAAAACGCCAACCGGGTGCGCTTTGCCAATTGCATAGGCAACCTGTACTTCGCAACGGGCTGCCAAGCCCGCAGAAACAACATTTTTGGCCACCCAACGCATTGCGTAAGCGGCCGAACGATCGACCTTTGAGGGATCCTTACCCGAGAAGGCGCCACCACCGTGTCGTGCCATGCCGCCATACGTATCGACGATTATTTTGCGTCCCGTAAGCCCAGCATCACCCATGGGTCCACCAACAACGAAATTGCCCGTTGGATTGACCAGGAGGCGAACATTTGATGAGTCCAAATCGATTTTCGCCAAAATGGGATCTACAACAAATTTTTTGATTTCTGGAGATAGTTGACCGTCAAGATCAATACCTTCGGCGTGTTGACTGCTCACGACGATTGTTTCAATGTGCAGAGGTTGATCATTTTCGTCGTACGCGATGGTGACCTGGGTCTTTCCATCGGGGCGTAGGTAAGGCATCTCTCCCGACTTCCGAACAGCCGAGAGCTGTTGGGCCAGTTTGTGAGCCAACGATATGGGAAGCGGCATGAGCTCAGGAGTGTCCGTGCACGCGTACCCGAACATCAAGCCCTGATCTCCAGCGCCCTGACGATCCAACGGGTCAACGCTGCCACCCTCGCGCTCCTCAATTGCGTCATTGACACCCTGTGAGATATCGGGTGACTGTTGACCGATCGAGACTGATATTCCGCATGAACCGCCATCAAAACCCTTTTCGGAGCTGTCGTATCCGATTTCCAGAACAGTGTCTCGGACAAGGCCCATCACGTCAGCAAAGCCTTCAGTTGTCACCTCACCCGCAACGTGGACTTGGCCGGTCGTCAGCATGGTCTCAACCGCTACTCGGCTGGCTGGATCCTGTCGCAGCAAATCATCGAGGATGGCATCACTGATTTGATCAGCCATCTTGTCCGGATGACCTTCGGTGACCGACTCAGAGGTAAATAAACGATGAGCCACGTGACTCCCCTTCTTCGCTCGTCAAGAAATGTATGTGAGTGGTTGAAACGCCTAGTTTTTGATTTTGCGGGCACTGGAGTCTAACGGCCGGAGTAGTTCAGCTAGCCGATGAACCACGGCGTGGGCGACATTTAGTTTTGACCCCTGGATTGGACCTGTAGTGCCGCGTGCGTCAACGATTAAGACTTCTGTGGTGTCTGAGCCGAATATTTGGCCATCGCTGACGTTATTAACAATAATTGCATCTGCGCCTTTGGCGGTGAGTTTGCCCAAAGCGAGTGAGGCCAACTCCTGCGGGATTTCCGTCGTCTCGGCCGCAAATCCAATAATAATTGGTGCTGATCCGGCCCCTCTTTGTGCGCAGATATCGGCCAGAATGTCAGTGGTTTTCTCAAGTTCAAGGCTTTGGAGTCCATGTGCCTTTTTTATCTTGGTAACAGATTGCGCAAGTGGCCGAAAATCGGCTACGGCTGCGGCCATGATGACGCAATCTGGCTGCTCGGCCATAAGGTCGACAAGGACCTTGTGCATCCTTTCGCCGCTGAGAGCGGGAATCACTTCAACACCCGCGGGTGGATCAATATCCATGTGTCCGGCCACAAGAGTTACGCGGGCTCCAGCAGCGATTGCGGCTCTTGCCAAGGCAACACCCTGTTTGCCACTACTGCGATTTCCAATGAAGCGAACGGGATCCCAATCCTCTTGGGTTCCTCCGGCACTAATCACGACGTGTCGACCTAGGAGGGCTCCTGTATTGGCATTGAGTTGCGCTTCCACAGCGTCAAAAATCTGTTTCGGGTCAGGAAGCCGACCGCTTCCGCTGTCCGATCCCGTTAAGCGGCCGCTGTTTGGATCTAAAACGATGTAACCGCGTTTGCGCAATGTCGCCACATTTGACCTTGTTGCCGGGTGCTCCCACATTTGCGTGTGCATTGCTGGGGCCAAAACCACAGGAGCGGTCGCGGTCAGAAGGATGTTGGACAGCAGATCACTTGCAATTCCATGGGTTGAACGTGCCATAAAATCGGCAGTCGCCGGTGCGATCACGATAATGTCTGCGGACAATCCTTGGGCTACGTGAGTTACGTTCCCGCCACCATCCCACAGACTGATATCGACTGGGTTTCCCGAGAGCGCCTCGAAGGTTGGTAAACCCACAAAACGCAGAGCATTCTGGGTCGGTACGACGTTGACGTCGTAGTCTGCTTGAGTAAGCAGTCGCAAAAGTTCAACGGATTTGTATGCGGCTATTCCACCGCATACGCCTAGGATTACCCGAGGCAAGTTAGTCCTTCTCAACCTCGACGCTTGCAGCCGTGAGACCGTTATCGGTGCCACCGGATGCAATCTGTGATTCTGGGAATATGCGCGCCGAGGTCAAAAGACCCGCATCAATTTCACGCAGTGAAATCGAAAGTGGCTTCTCTTGAGCGTGCGTCTCTACAAGTGGCCCAATGTATTCGAGTAGTCCTTCGCCCAATTGGGCGTAGTAAGCGTTGATTTGACGAGCGCGCTTAGCGGCGTAGCTAACCAAAGAGTACTTCGAATCCGTCTTGGTCAGGAGGTCGTCAATGGAGGGATGGGTAATGCCTTCAGGGCGTGCGTTCATGAATCCTCATTCCGGGGGTCAGAACATAACTCTAGCAAGGCAGTAGCGGTGAGGCCGACATCGGCGTTCACCAGGACATGATCGAACTCTAAGCTTGCCGACATTTCTTCGTGGGCGATCTCCAAACGGGCTGCAAGAGCCGCCTCGTCTTCGGTCCCCCTACCCCGCAATCGGGCATCCAATTCGGCAACACTAGGAGGGGCTATGAACACCAAAGTGGCATCCGGTGCCTGCTCTCGAACTTGACGGGCACCCTGAACTTCAATCTCCAAAATAACCGGAACGCCCGCTTCTCGGCTGGCCTGAACGGGCTCACGGGGTGTTCCATATCGATTACCAGCGTACTGAGCCCACTCAAGCATGTGCCCTGACTCAACCATCTGAGAAAATTGTGCGTCTGAGACGAATGAGTAGGAAGCCCCGTTTACCTCCCCTGCACGGGGTGCCCGAGTTGTGACAGAAACCGAAAGCCAGAGTAGCGGGTTCAGCTCAAGTGCTCGGGCCACAACGGTGCTTTTGCCTACGCCTGATGGACCAGAAACAACGATCAATGGAGCAATTTTATGGGTTACCTCGGTTGATTTGTTCATGGTCGGGCAATCTCTTGAGCAATTGCGAGCGCCGCAGAATTAATATTCACAGCGCCGGTTATGGGACGACCGATTACAAGCAGGTCAGCACCGGCACCTAGTGCTTGGACCGGAGTCATCACCCTCTTTTGGTCGTCAGCGGATGCCCCAGCAGGACGTACTCCCGGGGTGATTAACACAACATCACCACCAACTTCGGAGCGAACCCGGCCAACTTCATGCGGTGAACAGACAATTGCCCGCGCTCCGGCTTCCACAGCCGATGCGGCCTGGCGCACAACCGTGTCCTGTGCCGGAGTGCAGATTCCGACTTCGCGCAGGGCCTGGTCATCAAGACTCGTTAAAACCGTAACAGCGGTTACGAAAGTTTCGGGAAGTGCCGCACATGCGGCTCGGACCATTTCCGGTCCCCCTGATGCGTGCACCGTGAGGTACTTTGGCGAGTATCGGGCTAATGCCGCGGCGGCTCCAGCCACAGTATTAGGGATGTCGTGTAATTTCACATCAAGAAATAACTCACATCCACTTTCGCGTACCAGGTGAATCGCATCTTCTCCATGTCGGTAAAAAGTTTCTAATCCAATTTTGAGGGTAGAGGCGATATCTCGAGTTTGTTCAACCCACTCGCGCAAGACATCAATCTCTCGTGAATCAAGGGCGATTGCAATTGGAGCGATTCCCATTCAAAGCCTTCCTTCATGAACCAACTATTCGGAGATAAAGTCCCAATTTTCATCCGTGGGATCTACGTCATCAGTCCTAGCATCAATTGGCAGCGTGTATTCAACCTCTCGGTGCGCATAGGACACTGCTTGTGAGAATTTTGCAAAACCGCGACTGCGCAATTCATGCTCCAATTCATTCTGAATGCGCATTGGTGCCGATGGGTCATTAAAAATCGACGTACCGACAGAAACAGCATTCGCACCGGCAAGCACCATCTCGAGTGCATCGTGTCCCGTGCGAACCCCTCCCATTCCGATAATAGGTAGATCAGGGAGTGCATTTCGGATTTGCCAAATACACCGAACCGCAACGGGTCTAATTGCGGGCCCGGATAAGCCGCCGGTAACCCCCGCTAGAGCGGGTCGCATTGAATTTGTGTTGATCACCATTCCCAACAACGTGTTTATTACTGAGACGCCCGTTGCCCCCGCTTGCGCCACTGAGACAGCTATCTCAACAATGTCAGTTACATCGGGTGAGAGCTTCGCAAAAATCGGGATCCTGTTATCACTATTTCGTCGAACAGTTTGAATCACATTTGCTGCAGTATCAGCTCGGCAAGCAAAAACTTGGCCACGGTCTTCGACATTGGGGCAGGAAATATTCACTTCAATTGCGTCAAAGCCACCAGCCACCCGAAGTTTCGCTGCCACCTTGCCAAATTCCTCGGCACTACCCCCAGCAATAGAAACAATCGTTCGAGCTCCCCTTTGTTGCAGCCAAACCAGATCATTTTCAATAAAACTTTCCACTCCCGGGCCTTGCAAACCAATTGAATTCAGCATTCCGCTGGGTGTTTCTGCCATGCGAGGAGTCGCCCGACCCGAGCGCGGGGCCAACATGATGCTCTTGGTAACAATTCCACCAATTTCAGTGATGTCGAAGTAGTTGTCCAGTTCACGCCCAGCCGCAGCACAACCTGATGCCGTCAAAATTGGCGAGATTAATTCCAATGAACCCACGCTGGTCGAAAAATCAAATGTGAGATCACCCGAAGTCGCTGGGGACTTTCCGGTGACAATGACCGAACCTGTCATGGGCGGACTACCTCTTTACCGAGAGTGCCATCGGGAATAGTGCCAATCTCAGACCACCGCACACGATCACCTCGAAAGACAGGACCTTCGACACATGAACGTAGCATTCGAGTTACACCGTCGTCGCCAATGACGGGAAGTACGCATGTCATACAGACGCCTATTCCACATGCCATCGACTCTTCCACTGAACACTGGCTAAAGACTTTGCGGGCCGTCGAAACCTCGGCAACACTGGCCAACATGGGCATCGGGCCACATGCGTAAACGACATCGACTGGCGAGGATTCCAAGACATTTGCCAAAGCGTCTGTGACCCGACCGGGTATTCCGGCAGTGCCATCGTCCGTGGTCAGTGTGAGTGAAGTCGATACTCGCTTCAGGTCAAGTTCGCCGTACAATTTTTTTTCTGTTGAAGCCCCAATAATTGTGTCAACCCGGCAACCTCGATCGCGCAAACTTTCCGCCAACATGATCAAAGGCGCCGAGCCGTAACCGCCGCCAACGAGAACGCAGGTGACCGCTTTCGTGGGCAACGTGAATGGCTTTCCTAATGGTCCCACCAAACTCAGGGGATCATGGCGACGCAATTTGGTCAGCCATTGTGTCCCTTTCCCAACAGGAGACACGACGAAATCTAATGTGCCGCCGTACATGCCACGGGATTGCACCCGCTGGATGGCAAATGATCTGCGAAGAATCATGGAACTCTCTTCGCCACCCATACCCACGGTGACGAACTGGCCCGGCTGTGTTCGCTCTGCTATTCCAGGGGCGGTAACCGACATCACAAAATATTTACCGGTGCGTTGGACGTCAAGCACTTCGCCCCTAACTTGGATTGCCCCGGAATTCATGGACGCCACGCTACACGCCGTCCCAATTCACACCCCGTGCATGCTCTTGGATCGACTTCACAGCAGGCTGGTCATGAAGAAGTGAGTCGATTCCCTGAACCGCGGCTGCTAGACCTTGCACCGTTGTAATGCAGGGAACTCCACGCAAGACTGCGGCCGTTCGAATTTCATATCCATCTTTTCTCGGGCCAACGCCATAGGGAGTGTTAATAATGAGATCGATTTCACCATTATTGATGGCATCAACGGATGTTGGTTCCCCTTCCGCACCGGTCCCTTCGAATTGCTTTCTAATGACCCGAGCAGGGATGCCATTGCGCTGCAAGATATCAGCCGTTCCTTCAGTAGCCACGATGTCAAACCCGAGGTCAGAAAGTCGTTTAATCGGGAATATCGCTGCACGTTTGTCGCGATTGGCAAGGGACACAAAGGCTGTTCCTTGGGTAGGAAGTCCACCAGAGAAAGCCGCAACCTGAGACTTTGCAAATGCGACACCGAATGTCGCATCGATTCCCATTACCTCACCTGTTGATTTCATTTCAGGACCAAGGACAGTGTCTACTCCATGGAATCGACCGAATGGGAGGACGGCTTCCTTCACCGAGACCGGGCTGCCCTGCGGTAATTGGCCTCCGTCTCCCATTTTGGGAAGCAACCCAATCGCACGAAGTGATGCAATGCTCTCACCCGCCATGATTCGGGCGGCCGCTTTCGCAATCGGCACCCCCGTGGCCTTTGAAACAAAAGGAACTGTCCGAGAGGCACGTGGATTTGCTTCCAAAATGTAGAGGACATCCGATGCCAGTGCGAATTGAATGTTGATCAGCCCTAAAACACCAACTCCAGCGGCAATTGCATGGGTCGACTTTCGGATGCGATCGATTTCCTCTCGCCCCAATGTGATGGGTGGAAGGGCACAAGCCGAGTCACCGGAATGGATACCGGCCTCTTCAATGTGCTCCATGACACCCGCAAGGTACAAATCCGTTCCATCAAAGAGTGCATCTACATCGATTTCTACCGCATCATCGAGGAATCGATCCACCAGAACCGGATGTTCCGGATTAATTTGAGTGGCTGCCTCTAAATATTCTTTGAGCCTTTCCTCCTCGTAGACAATCTCCATCCCGCGACCACCGAGCACGTAACTGGGACGAACCAATACCGGGTAGCCAATTCGATCCGCAATCTCTCTAGCTTGCTCAAACGATCGAGCGGTTCCATGGGCTGGTGCAGGAACTTTCGCCTCCGTTAAAACTTGGGAAAATTTTTCTCGGTCTTCTGCTAAGTGAATCGCGGCGGGTTGAGTACCGATAATAGGAACACCTGAATCGGCGAGCGGCTGAGCCAGCCCCAGTGGTGTTTGTCCACCCAGCTGCACTATTACACCCACAAGTTCCCCTGCTGCACTCTCTGCGTCAATGACTGCCATGACGTCTTCGAATGTCAATGGTTCAAAATAAAGTCGGTCAGAGGTGTCGTAATCCGTCGATACCGTCTCAGGGTTGCAGTTGATCATGATCGTTTCAAATCCGGCTTCACTCAATGTCATTGCCGCATGAACACATGAATAATCGAATTCAATTCCTTGACCAATACGGTTTGGCCCCGACCCAAGGATAATTATTTTGCGACGTTCGGATGGGATAACTTCGGTTTCACGGTCATATGACGAGTAGTGATAAGGAGTCTTAGCAGCGAACTCGGCCGCACACGTATCAACCGTTTTAAAAACAGGGATAACTCCCAAATGTTTACGAATCTCCCGGATCGCAGATTCGCCTACGCCTCGTAAGTGCGCTATCTGTACGTCGCTGAATCCAAGTGACTTGGCCTCAAAAAGAAGCGGGGCGTCCAATTCATGACTCTCACGAAGCTGATCTGCCATCTCATTGATCCGCTCGATTTGATCCAGAAACCACGGATCAATATTGGTGGCCTCATGTATCTGAGCGTTCGTAGCGCCCAACCACAGTGCTCGTTGTGCAAGGGTGAGCCTTCCGTCGTGTGGACGCTTCATTTCTTCAATCAATTCGGGGATTTCTCCAGGGTTTCGTGGCAGATCCCATCCAAAGATTGCCGACTTTTGTTCGGTCGAACGCAGTGCCTTTTGGAGTGCCTCAGGAAAATTGCGGCCGATAGCCATTGCTTCGCCGACACTTTTCATGGTGGTTGTCAAAGTCGTATCGGCACCGGGAAATTTCTCGAACGCAAATCGTGGAACTTTAACGACAATGTAATCAAGCGTTGGCTCAAATGATGCTGGCGTCTCAGCAGTGATGTCGTTTTGAATTTCATCGAGTGAATAGCCGATTGCCAAACGGGCCGCTATTTTTGCAATGGGAAATCCAGTTGCTTTGGAAGCCAGCGCCGAAGACCTCGAGACACGAGGATTCATTTCGATAACGATCAGCCGACCATCGTCAGGGTTAATGGCGAACTGAATGTTGCACCCGCCGGTTTCCACCCCCACTGCCCGAATAATGTCAATTCCCACATCCCTTAATTTTTGGAATTCTCGGTCAGTCAGTGTCAGAGCTGGTGCCACCGTGATGGAATCGCCCGTGTGGACGCCCATGGGATCTACGTTTTCAATTGAACAAACCACAACTACGTTGTCATTTTTATCGCGCATTAATTCAAGTTCGTATTCCTTCCACCCAATGATGGACTCCTCTAGCAATACTTCTGAGGTCGGACTGGCTTCGAGTCCAAGCCCCGCAATTCGAATGAGATCCTCCTGGTCATAGGCGATTCCCGAACCAGCCCCTCCCATGGTGAATGAAGGGCGAACCACAACCGGATAACCAAGTTCAACTGCACCCGCAAGCACGTCCTCCATAGAGTGACAAATGTATGAACGGGCACTCTCAGCACCGATCTCCTGAACAATCTTGCGAAACTTTTCTCGGTTCTCCCCCCTTTCGATCGCTTCAATGTCGGCGCCAATCAACTCAACGTTGTACTTTTTCAGAATCCCTGCTTTATCCAAGGCAATTGCAGCATTAAGGGCTGTTTGCCCGCCCAGTGTTGGCAGCAGCGCGTCCGGACGTTCTTTAGCGATGACCAATTCTAAGTATTGTGTGGTTATCGGTTCTATATAAGTGGCGTCTGCAAATTCTGGGTCGGTCATGATGGTTGCAGGATTTGAGTTAACCAAAATCACGCGAATACCCTCTGCGCGCAACACGCGACATGCCTGCGTTCCCGAGTAGTCAAACTCACACGCCTGCCCAATCACAATTGGGCCAGACCCAATCACCATGACTGACTTAATATCATCGCGCTTAGGCATGTGCACCCATCTTTTCTAGAAATCGGTCGAAGAGGTAGTCGGAATCGTGCGGGCCTGCGGCGGCCTCCGGGTGATACTGAACACTGAACGCATTTTGATCAAGCAATTCGATGCCCTCCACGACATTGTCATTGAGACAGATGTGTGAAATGCGGGCGCGGCCAAATGCAGTATCAAACTCCAATGATTCTGGCGCCCGTACTGCAAATCCGTGGTTATGTGCCGTGATCTCCACTTTTCCCGTAGTGAGATCCTTGACGGGCTGATTAATTCCTCGATGGCCATACTGCATCTTGTAAGTCTCTAATCCAAGCGCTCTACCTAAAATTTGATTACCGAAGCAAATTCCAAATAGTGGCATTTTGGCTTCAAGTGCTTGCTGCACTATGGCGATTGCGCCCACCGCCGTTGCGGGATCTCCTGGTCCGTTTGAGAGAAAAACGCCATCAGGCTTTAATTCCTGGATTTCTTCCCATGACGTATTTGCTTTAACAACATGAACCTCTATCCCTCGTTCCGACATCCGTTGGGGAGTCATCGATTTGATTCCCAAATCGAGTGCGACGCACGTGGCTCGTTTCTCTCCCAGGGCAGGAATAACGTAATTTTCCGGAGTTGTGACCTGCTCTGTAAAACTAGCCCCCAGCATGACCGGTGAATGATTAACGGCTTCGATCAACTCGGCAAGGTTCTCACCCTTGGAATGTGAAAAAATACCCATGCGCATTGCACCGCGATCGCGTAAGTGGCGGGTTAGGGCCCGGGTGTCAACACCTTCAATTCCAACAATCCCATTGGTTTCGAGTTCATCTGCCAGAGTGCCGCTCGCCCGCCAATTAGATACAACACGGGATAACTCGCGAACGACAAAACCTGAAGGCCACATTCTGCGGGATTCACCGTCTTCCTGGTTGACACCCGTATTACCAATGTGCGGTGCGGTCATGACCACAATTTGGCCACAGTAAGAAGGATCGGTGAGAGTTTCCTGGTAACCGGTCATCCCGGTTGAAAAGACCGCCTCACCAAAAGCTTTGCCACTTGCTCCGAATCCCTTGCCTACTAATGAGTATCCATCTTCGAGGACCAAGATTGATGGAATCACGCTCTTCATTCTGCACTCATCTCACTTTCGAGTAGACCCATCAATTGTTGGTGGCCCTTTGCGGTGTCTGCCCGCACTCCTGTTGCCATTCGATAGTCACCTAAATTCCAGACAAAAATTATGACACTGTCCTTAGCTCTCACACTTCCCGCAACTCCGGAACCTAGTGCCACCTCTACCAAGTCCGACCGAGGAATGTACACATCTGATGCGCCACCGCGTTCAATCAAAATCCCATGCAAATCCCAGCTCACCCGCGCCCGAGAGCGGGTTCCCAGATCATGGATGAGTACTTTTGACAGCCATTGACCGTGCAGCGATGTTCCCAAAAAAAGTGCTTCAATTCCCTCACTTGGGTCAAAATCAAGTGGTGCTTGAGTCAATGGAGCAGGTAAATCAGATATGCCGAGTCGATCGCCACTCCGCATTTTCCGCCAGCTACGCAGCATGAGCAACAGCACACCAATAATTATCAGTACCATCATGGCAACTAAAGCGAGTCGTAATGGCCACTGCGTTACTTCCATCGACGACTCATCCATTTAGCTCACCGCCACGCACTTGATGGACTCCGTTGAAAAAGACGTCGGTCACGCTCACGGGAAGTGTCATGCCGGCATAGGGTGTATTGCCGGAGAGCGATGCAAGTTGTGTAGGAATGACCTCACGAGTTTTCTGGGGATCGACAAAAACAATATGTGCTGGTTCACCAACAGCAAGTGGGCGTCCGTGATTCACAGCTCGTCCAATCTTCGCAGGTGCACTCGACATGCGATCGCTCAAAGTACGCCAACTCCAATCTGGGATCCCTGCCATGGCCACTGCGACCACGCCCAACGCTGTTTCAAGGCCTAACATTCCAAATGCGGCACTGTCCCACTCACAATCCTTGGACTCATGGGGATGGGGGGCGTGATCCGTTGCCACAATATCTATCGTTCCGTCAGCTAACGCCTCTCGCAACGCCAGGGTATCCGCGCGCGAACGCAGCGGTGGGTTCACTTTATAGATCGGATCGAAACTTGAAACCAAATCCTCCGTGAGTAACAAATGGTGTGGGGTGACTTCAGCGCTCACTCGAACACCCATTTCCTTCGCCCAGCGGATAATTGCGACGCTTCCAGCGGTCGAAACGTGACATATGTGCAGCCGCGAATCAACATGTAGAGCAAGGAGCACGTCACGAGCAATGATTGCTTCTTCAGCCACTGCCGGCCAACCGGTCAAACCTAAGATCCCCGAAAGTTCACCCTCATTCATTTGGGCACCTTGCGTCAGGCGCGGATCTTGAGCATGCTGGGCGATCACTCCATCGAATGCTTTCACATACTCCAAAGCGCGCCGCATCAGAAGTGGATCCGACACACAATTTCCATCGTCACTAAATACGGTTACCTTGGCAGCAGAGGCCGCCATCGCTCCTAACTCAGCTAGTGCTTCTCCTTTAAGCCCCACACTGACAGCACCAATGGGAAAAACGTCAACGAGACCGCTCTCCCGGCCGATTCTCCATACTTGTTCAACGACGCCCGCGGTGTCAGCCACGGGGGTCGTATTTGCCATGGCAAACACTGCGGAAAATCCACCCAGTGTCGCTGCGCGCGACCCTGATGCAATCGTCTCAGCATCCTCGCGTCCTGGTTCGCGCAGATGCGTGTGCAGGTCAACCAGAGAAGGAAGGCTAATCAAGCCACTTCCTTGGATCACAGGTAGGTTTCCGGGCTCCAAGTCACTACCAAGTTCGGTAATAATCCCGTTAGTTATTCGAATATCGCAGACTTGCTCACCATAAGGCCGGGAACCAACAATGAGATGCGAATTAAGCAACATTGACTTCTCCTCCGATCAGTAGATACATAGCTGCCATTCGCACCTTCAGTCCGTTGGAAACTTGATCGGTAATCACACTTCGAGAGCCGTCAGCAACTTCAGCAGTGATCTCGACACCACGATTCATGGGTCCAGGATGCATGACTATCGCGTGGTCAGGCAAGGATGATGCCCGAGCACGATTGAGTCCAAATACTCGACTGTACTCAAGCTCACTCGGGAAAAAAGTGCCGTTCATCCGCTCCTGTTGCACGCGCAGCATCATGATCGCATCCAGTTCGGGCAAAGTGGCATCAAGTGAATAACTCACAGTGCAAGGCCAACTTTCAATTTTGACGGGCAATAAAGTCGGCGGGCCGATAACTACCACTTTGGCTCCCAGCCCAGATAAAAGAAAGATATTTGAACGGGCAACTCGTGAGTGCAATACATCACCCACAATCCCAATTGTTAATCCATCAAAATCCACGGCATCGGGTCGCAAGTGCGCCCGAATCGTCAGTGCATCGGCTAGTGCTTGAGTTGGATGTTCATGTTTTCCATCGCCTGCGTTGATCACACTTGACTCCAACCAACCGGCATGCGCCAACCTGTGGGCCGCGCCCGGTGAGGGATGCCGAACAATGATCATGTCTGCGCCCATTGCCTTCAGAGTCAAAGCGGTGTCTTTGAGACTCTCACCTTTTGAAACACTCGATCCCTTCGCCGAGAATGTCACTACATCGGCCGACAATCTTTTTGCAGCTCGTTCAAATGAAAGCCGAGTTCGAGTTGAATCTTCGTAGAAAAGATTCACAACGGTTCGCCCTCGCAAAGTAGGCAATAATTTACTACCCCCGTTGGTTACGCGATCAAGTTCGCGAGCTGTATCAAGAATATGCAATGTGTCGCTGTGACTGAGATCCTGAACAGAGATGAGGTGCTTCACGCTGTGCCCTGCGTTGGCTGTTCTATTGCTTGAATAATCACTTGATCAACCGAATCAATTTCACTCAGGTGGACCGACACGTTTTCACTCAGTGAAGTTGGCAAGTTCTTGCCGACATAATCTGCTCGGATCGGTAATTCTCGATGACCTCTGTCCACCAAAACCGCCAATTGCACCACTGCGGGTCGCCCATATTCATTTAGTGCGTCAAGTGCTGCCCGAATCGTGCGCCCAGAAAACAGGACGTCATCGACCAAAATCACTATTTTGTCATCGATTCCCACACCGGGAATCAGTGTTTGCTCTAACGCTTTGGAAGGACGCAGGCGCAGGTCATCACGGAAAAGAGTTACATCTAAGGAGCCAACCGGGACAGTGAATCCCTCGATTTCCCCGATATTTTTTGCCAAGCGCTGGGCCAGTGGCACGCCCCGAGTAGGAATTCCCAA
>JAFMCP010000002.1 GCA_017857705.1 Candidatus Nanopelagicales bacterium | reverse complement strand
TGATTGAGCCAGGCCTCACTTCAATAAACAGCACTGGTCGTGTTGTTGCTGGTGCGCTCCCCTTGCTGTACGGAATGGGGGAGGGGATAGTCGTTGGAGCAACCTTCGTTCATGAAGATCATGAAGCAGATGGCGTCAATCGTCCGGCAATGGGAACCAGACGCTCGCGGATGATAGAGGCCATGGGCGTCGACATAGATTAGGTTGGTTTGCGACCGGTCGTGAGTGGGTCGGTAACGGGGGCGTCGTAGGTTCCAATCCATTCGGCTTTCCAAGCTTTGTCGAACTTTTCTTCGTTGCAACTTGGGTTGTAAACCGAAGCCAGATCGCGCGTTATTTGTTCTCTGTGCGAGCGGTTGCTCCCAGGTGCATTGAGCCAGCACACATGCAGGTTGAACTTGCCACCTGCCCGCTCCAACCAAGCGGCCGTTCTCCTATGTTTGAAAGGAAACCCCTCTTGCGAGAGGTCATCTGCGTGTCCCACGTAGATCACTGAAAATTCCTGCGAAGGCTCAGGCTTCGACTTTGTGAGGATAGCGTAAACACCTGGTTCTTTTGGGGGAGTCCATCCGGCAAGGGTTCGTGGACCCTCGAACGCATAACCGGCCAAACTACCGAGTCGAATCACTGCAGGTCACTCTCCAGATCGCCAAAGTCTTCGTCTTCACCGAGGGTTTCCACACTGGTGACCGGCCATAAAGGAAGCGAAGTCTTTCCTACAGCTTGAGTGAATTGTTGTATTGCTTTATCGACCGCTTCATCGGAGCCATCAGCTTCCACAACTATTTGTGCACCATAACCCATGGTGCCGTATCCCGAGGCGATTCCGTTCAATCCCGCGACGGCATCGGCTAATTCAACGACTTCTTCGAGAGTGACTTCGCGGTCACCCTCGGCTTGGATAGAAACACTGAATCTCACACTTACCCCACTTTCGAGAGTCGGCTGGCTAGGCGCTCAAGGCTAGCAAGATTGTGACCTGAGTACACCTCGTCTATGTAAGGTTCAGCGACAAGCATGCCAAGTGATGCAGGCACATAATCCACAACATCGCCCTTATGCGGATTGACCCAAATAACTCGGTAGGCAATTCGCGAAAGGCTTTCCATAGCTTGAGATAAGGCCGCCGGTTCACCCCGGTCAAGTCCGTCAGAGCAAATAACAACAACGGCTCCACGGCCTAGTCGTGACCGGCGGGCGTCTTTGGTAAATTCCTTAATCGAGTCGCCGATTCGGGTGCCACCGTCCCAGTCGAATACCGATTCGCCAGCCAGACGCATAGCCTCATCAGGGTTACGGCGATCTAGGGATCGTGTGATGCGGGTGAGACGGGTTCCAAAACAAAAGACATCAACTTTGGCATTTGCTCGCCGCGCACAATAAGCAAACTGCAGGAGGTTGCGGGAGTAGTCCGCCATCGAGCCCGAAACGTCAAGGATCAGTACTAATGGACGTAACTTGTTCTTTCGTTTTTTGTAAGCAAGGTCGCGGGGCTCGCCAAGTTTGCGCATGCTCTCGCGCACCATGCGTCGAAGGTCGAGTCGGGCGGCCTTACGACTCCGAGTCGTCCGGTGAGTTCGGCGCACAGGCGGGGTAACGCGCATACGAGAGATCAGTTTTCGCACCTGGCGAATTTCGTCCTCGGAGCACTCGGAAAAAGCCTTATAACGATAAACGTCGGAGGTGCTCGCTAGGTAACCTAGTTTGACTTCATCGGGGCTGATATCACCGGGAACACCTTCTTCGGTGTTCGGGATCTCGAGGGTGGCGCCAACGGTAGATGACGATCGAAGAGTGAGCTTTCGGGCGTCTTTGTTGGCTTCCTCGATGTCCAGAAAAAATAGTTTGAAGACCGCGTTGTAGATAGGGACTTGGTCTTGGCGCCGGATCATCGTGGCCCTACCAGCCCAGTAAACGTCCATCAGGTCGCTGACGTCGAGTTGGGAAACTCCTGAGCAGAAGGTCAATATGTCGTCTGAACCAATCGATATCCCCGCATGTCTGAGTGTCTGACCGAACTCCACGAGAAGTTCGTCGAACCCGCTAAGAGATGACATCCTGAATACTTCGAGAGGCAAACTCCACATCATCGCGATCCTTGACGACAGCTCCGAGGGTATCAATTGCGACTTCAGCGGTGAGCGTTTTTGAACCAAGTGCGCTGATACTTTCCGCCCAGTCAATAGTTTCTGCGACTCCGGGAAGTTTTTCGAGATCCATGGCGCGAAGCCGGTTGACAGCATGGACGACCTGATTCGCGAGAGTTGGACCGATTTCCGGGAGTCGTGATCTGACAATCTCGATTTCGCGCTCACTTTCAGGAAAGCCGATCCAGGTGTAAAGGCAACGGCGTTTGAGAGCATCGTGCAGTTCTCGAGTTCGGTTTGAGGTAAGGATGACAATTGGTCGAGATTGCGCCTTAATCGTTCCCACCTCGGGGATAGTAACTTGGAAATCACCGAGTAGTTCAAGAAGGAATGCTTCAAATTCGTCATCGGCTCGGTCGATTTCATCGATCAGGAGAACGCATTGATCCCCGGATCGAACGGCCTGCAGTAGTGGTCGCTCGAGCAGGAACCGCGGACCGAAAAGTTGTTCGTCAGAGGCGTCGTCCGTGGCTAGGGAACGCACGAAGAGCATTTGTCGGGCGTAGTCCCACTCGTAGAGGGCTTGGTGCATGTCGATGCCCTCGTAGCACTGTAGTCGTATTAAATCTCGGCCCAGCATCGCTGAAACAGTGCGAGCAAGTTCCGTCTTGCCAACGCCTACCTCGCCCTCAAGGAGTAACGGTTTACCGAGTTTGAGTGAAAGTAGTAGAGATGTCGCCAGACCACGATCGGCGATATAACCACGATCCGCCAGATCGCTGGTGAGCTGCGAAACTGTAAGTTCTTCGAACGCCATGTAAATTAGTCCACTTGGCCCAGAACGAGGTCACCCAGCGAGGCCGAACCGAGCTTGCCTTCTCTCGCCAGTTTGTTCTTCCATGCGGTTGCCATGTCTACACCTTCTTCGGCGAAGCCATCATATGAAACGTCTTTCATATTCCGACACACCTTGTTCGGCGTGCATTCCTCGTCCATTTCAGTCATGGCTCCAGGGGTTCCCTGCCAAACGGCACGAAGCACCTCAGCTGCTTTTTCACTTTCGGTCGACATGGGCTACTCCCTGAGTTTGTGAATTACTCAAGGTTACCAGCAGAATGAGACCCTCGCAGCCAGGTCTCCAATTGGCCTTCCAGGCAAATTGCCCAATAGGCCAAGAAACTTGACGTGGTTAGGCAATTCCTGGGTTCGTGGAGTCTTAGAGCGTAGAGTTGCCACATGCGCAGCGTTGCTGAATACCTTGACCTTGTCCTTGACAGCGTCAGCGAACTTCCCCCGATGGAAATGCCAATCTCCGATGTGAACGGATGTGTGCTAGCCCAAGATATTTATGCGCGCTGGCCACTCCCTTCATTTGATAACTCGTCAATGGACGGCTACGCGGTAATTGCCTCTGATTTGGTGGATGCATGTCAGAGTGCCCCGATTTCCCTACCCGTGATTGACGACATCCCTGCTGGGTTCAAGTCGTTGGAAACTTTGCGTAGTGGTCAGGCCATCAGAATCATGACCGGCGCCCCGATGCCCGCAGGCGCGGACAGCGTAATTCGTGTTGAAGACACTGACGGTGGAAGCGAGGTTGTCCAAATTCGGGCACCAATTGAAGTGGGAAGTTGTATACGTCATGAAGGCGAAGACGTTCAAGCAGGTGACCTGGTGCTGACTCAAGGTACGTTCATCGGTCCTCGTCAGATTGCCTTGATCGCGGCGGTGGGACACGGTGTCATTTCAGTGATCCCGAAACCACGCGTTGCGGTGCTTGCGACAGGAAGTGAACTTGTTGAACCAGGCACCGAACTCAAATTTGGTTTGATTTCGGATTCAAATAGTTTCCTCATTACTGCAATTGCTAATGACAGTGGAGCTACTGCCTACCGACTTCCACCTGCACAAGATGACGAAGACACATTAATTGAGATCCTGCAGGACCAGGTGCACCGAGCAGACCTCATCATCACAACCGGCGGAGTCAGCATGGGTGCCTACGACCCAGTTAAGTCCGCATTCCTGAAATTGGGAACTGCGCAGTTTCACAAAGTCGCGATGCAACCCGGAATGCCACAAGGTTTCGGCAGTGTTGGCGAGCCTGCAATCCCGATCATCACCCTTCCGGGAAATCCAGTGAGTGCTTATATTTCGTTTGAGACCTTTATTCGCCCAGTGATTCGCAAGATGCGAGGGTTGAAGCAGTTGCAGCGCCCGCAACGGTCAGCAACGTTAAAGGGTGACCTGCAATCACCGATGAGTAAGGTGCAATTTGCTCGTGGTCGGTTTGTAGATAAGGGACAGGTTGAACTTGTGGGAGCAGGACAGGGATCACATGTTCTTGGCGGACTCGCACAAGCAGATGCACTCATTGTTATTCCGGTGGGTGTTGACAGTATTGCCAGTGGAGAGCAGGTTCAGGTAATTGATGTGAGAGGTGAATTGATGTGAGCGCATTCCCGCATCTCAATGATCAAGGTGATGCCCACATGGTGGACGTGACCGCCAAGAGTGTCACCGAAAGATCGGCTACTGCTCGTTCTCGGGTTTCTATGAGTGATGAAGTTGTTAGTCGTCTGCGTGCAGGGGACATGCCGAAAGGTGATGCATTTGCCGTCGCACGTATTGCTGCGATTTCCGCAACCAAAAAGACGAGTGACTTAATTCCGTTGTGTCACCCACTAGCTATCCATGGCGTTGAGGTTGATTTGGCACTTGATGAAACGGGAGTCGAGATCACCGTGACGGTCAAGACTGCTGATCGGACCGGAGTTGAAATGGAGGCGCTGACCGCTGCATCAGTTGGAGCCTTGGCGCTTATTGACATGGTTAAAGGTCTTGATCGACTCGCACGCATTGAAAACGTTGAGTTGTTGGAGAAAAAAGGTGGGCGATCAGGCCACTGGATTCGCAGTGAGCATGAGTAAACAGTGAGCATGAGTAACTTCACGGCGCAGGTCATAACCGTTTCGACCCGCGGTGCCCAGGGTGTTCGCGCTGATACGTCCGGTGAAATCCTGGTAGCTGCCTTGACGGAACTAGGTTTGGTTTGCTCGCCCACGGTGATCATCGCTGACGGTCCAGAGGTAGCTTCTGAGATTGTTCGGGCTGTTGAATCTGGCCACTCGCTCGTTGTGACAACGGGTGGGACGGGAATCTCGCCAACGGATCAAACTCCAGAGTTCACCCGGTCGGTAATTGACCGAGAAATACCGGGAATCGCCGAGGCCATTCGTGCTTACGGTCGTGAGAATGGGATCGCTACGGCGTCCCTTTCCCGGGGAATCGCGGGGCAATTGGCTAGCTCTCTGGTCATCAATGTCCCCGGATCTCCAGGTGGCGCACGGGATGCTGCTGCCGTCCTTTGGGAAATTGTGATCCATGCGCTTGAGCAAATAGCCGGATCAGATCACTAGTTACCTGATCTCGTGCTGCCTAAATGAAGAGCAACTGCGCTCCATCGGTCATTTCGATAAAAGCGCTAGCGTTAATAATTGCATCAACACCCTCATAGAGATCCTCCTTAACGAGGTGGTTCATGTCAGCGCTGAGTTGGCATGCCCAAATATTTGCACCCGAATCTTTGAGAAGGCCAAGGAAATCTCTCACTTCAGGAACATCGAGTTCCGTCAGGGATTTCTTGAGTGAATGGGTTGCGAAGGAGGTGACACCCGGTAGCGGACTAAGCGCCGCAGGCATGTGTGTAGCTGTATTGCCCACCGGTGAAAACTTGAGGTGATCCATAGTCTTTTTGTTGATAATGTCAAAACCCCAGAAGGTGAAGAATAAATCAACAGCAATACCTTCTCCCAATGCAGCGTTACCCAGGATGAATGCGGGGTAGGCCATATCAAGTGAACCCTTCGAACAGATGATCGCTAATTTCCTGCCGGTATCTTCATCGTTTCCAAATGAGGGAACAATCATGTCGCTCATACGCAACCAGCTGGCTTAGGGAGACCTGCAATATAGGACATTTTCTTTGCTGGCTTCTTCGGGAACAATGCAAAGAGAGACTTAGTATCAATCCCACCCGCCGTTGACACGCGACGCAAAGTGGGAGTGGCTCCATTGACTTTGAAGTCTTCACGGAGAAAATTAATGACTTTCCAGTGTTCATCTGTGAGGTCAACACCGATTGCGACTGCAAGGGCGCTGGCTATCACTGGATCCCATTGGTCGTATTCGGTGAGGAAACCTTCATCATCTACGGAGATATTGTGACCTTCAATTACTGTTGTTGGCATTCCAAATCCTTTCTCGATATATGTTTTTTAGAGTGCAGCTTTTGCGAGTTTGGTGTCGTCGAGCATTTCGGTGTGTTTTCCACTAAGACTCATGTGAGCGGGGACAGGCATTTGACGACCTGGCATCAAGATGTTCCAGTACACCCACCGAAACGCCATTTTTCCCATGTGATTCATCCGAGTTTTCTTCAATAGACTCATGGGCCCAACAATTGGGTAGGGGTACCTACCGGGGAGTGGCTCTACGTTGTAATTGAAGTCAATCAACATTGCTTTACCTCCACCTGTTTCAATAAAACAGTTGGCGTGGCCATCAAAGCGGTGGGTCATTTCTTTTCCAGCAATATGTTCTATGAAATTGTCTATAAAAATATCTACTTCAAAGTGGGCAACCGATCCGGCCTTGGAAGCGGGAATATTGTTCGCGTCACCGAGGGCGAATACATTCGAATACTTGTTAGAAAGCTGGGTAAATTTGTCAACGGGAACGAGATTTAATTCATTACCGAGCCCTGAGGCTGAGAGGAAATCTTGCCCCATGTTGACCGGGATGCTGACCAGGAGGTCAAAGGGAATCCGGCGCTCATCAAATGAAATGATCTCGTTGGCGTCGTTGTCAACCTCCATGAGCATGAAATCTGGCTCAACAGAAATTGATTTCTCTTCCAAGGTTGCTCCGAACGCCTGAGCGGCAATCGGTTGGGTGAAGGCAGCGCCAAGTGGTGTCGCGTACGTCATGGTGACCTTGTCACGGATTCCGCGTGATTTAAAGAAATCGTCGGCTAGGAAGGCGAATTCAAGCGGAGCGACAGGACACTTGATCGGCATCTCAACAATATTGATAACAACTTTTCCACCTTCAAATCGCTTCAATTTTTCAGCGAGAGCTTGTGAGCCCTCATAACTGTAGAACTCGTGCACGGCATCATTAGAAGAAATACCCTCGGCTAGCCCATCCGTTTGGTCGGCGCGGGGAGAAACCCCGGTTGCAATGATCAAGTAGTCATAATCGAATTCGGTGCCATTAACCAAGAAGACTTTGTTTGAGTCTCCATCGATACGATCGATTTCACCCAGTACTAGGTCAACTCTTTTGTTGAGAGTTTCACGGCGCGAGCGGGTGATTTGATCGGGGGAATAAGTGCCAAATGGCATGAACAAAAATCCGGGTTGGTAACGGTGGTTGTCATCGCGGTCAATTACGGTGACCTTCCAGTCTTTGAGCAGGTGAGCCAGGCGATTCGCGGACATGGTGCCGGCGGTGCCTCCGCCGAGAACAAGGAGTTTTTTCATGTCTCCACGGTAGGGAAAAAAATCGTGGAGTAGCCGTGCCAAGAGATGGGATTTTTAGAGTCGAAGGTCCCTAGTGGGATTTGGCTCGTTTCCACGAGCTGTGAATTTCGTCTTCAGCTTCTTTGCGGCCGGTCCAGGTAGCCCCTTCAACGGATTTACCGGGTTCAAGATCCTTATAAACCTCAAAGAAGTGTTGGATTTCAAGGCGATCGAATTCGGCAACGTGATGAATATCGCGGAGGTGCTCCATCCGGGGGTCACCGGCGGGGACGCACAGCAACTTGTCATCGCCACCGGCTTCATCGGTCATCCGGAACATTCCCACGGTGCGGCAAGAAATTACCACGCCAGGAAAAGTGGGCTCCTGAACGAGTACGAGAGCATCGAGTGGGTCTCCGTCAAGGCCCAGGGTGTTGTCGATGAATCCATAGTCATGGGGATAGCGCGTTGACGTGAAAAGCATCCGATCCAGTCGAATGCGGCCGCTCGTGTGGTCAACTTCGTACTTATTGCGACTTCCGCCGGGGATTTCTATTGTGACGTCAAAAACGAGGGGATCCATAGGTCCACATTAGCCGGGCAGTGCCTTTTAATGGCGCCGCGGTGACTTACAGTAGGCGGGATGCACATTTATTGGACAGATTCAATACGACGCCTCGGCGTTGTAGCAGGCTCATGTGGCTTGGTTGTCGGTTTGCTGGGAATCCCAACAGGTGTTGTGGCAGCGCCGCCGAGTGGACCCGTCCCCAATGTTTACCAGCCCTTGAGCAGCACCGCCCCCGCTCCGAGCATCACAGGATTGGACCGTTCAATTGGCAAACTCACCCAGAGTGAATCCTTGGGTGGATTCTCTATGGTTGTTGTAGACCCTGTGAGCGAAAAGACAATCTTCAATGATCAAGTGGATAAGGCACGAATCCCCGCTTCGGTGAGCAAGGTGTTGACAGCTGCAGCAGCACTAAGTTCCCTTGGCCCCAATGCCCGCCTGTCCACCCAAACGAAACTCAATGGCACTGACCTGTACCTAGTAGGTGGTGGTGACCCACTGTTGCCTAGGGCGAAGGGCCCCAACTCGCTTAAGTCCCTGGCACAAAAAACAATCAGTGCATTGACATCGCGAAATCAAAAAAACATAAAACTTTTTTACGATGACTCCTTATTCAGCGGCCCATCACTTGGACCGGACTGGAAATCAAGTTTCCCCAAGTTGGGAGTTGCGGCCCCCGTATCAGCACTGAGTGTGGGCGGTGCCCGGGTCAATGTTGGTTCGCTCGCTCGAGTGTCAAACCCGGCTCGACAAGCGGCTCAACTTTTCGCCCAGCGACTTAAAAGGGCGGGAATATCAGTGAGGACAATCAAGCGAGGGGTAGCCCCAACAATTTCAACACCAATCGCATCGGTACTTTCTGAACCCGTTAGCGGGATCGTTGAAGAGATGCTGCGGGATTCAGACAATGACGTAGCAGAAGTTCTTGCGCATCTGGTAGGCGAGAAAACGGTGGGTGAAGGTAGTTTTGCAGGCGGTGCTCGCGCAACGAAGTTGATCTTGGATCAAAACGGTATTTCAACCAAGAACCTCAACTTATTTGATGGTAGTGGCCTTTCGCGTCAGAATAAAACCACAAGTACGACTGTTGCGCAGGTGCTCACCAAGATGGTCCGTGGTGATAAATCCCAATGGGCCGCGATCGCAACCGGTCTTCCGGTTGCGGGGCGAACTGGAACACTGAGTACGCGCTTTGATACGAAGAGAACCCAAGCGGGTGCTGGCGTAATTCGAGCAAAAACAGGTTCACTCACGGGGGTATCCGGATTGGCTGGAACCGTTCTGGATAAAAGTGGAAGACTTCTTGTCTTCGTCATGATGGGTAACAAGGTGAGATCACTCAACAGTGCGCGAGATTCGATGGATCTGATTGCCTCCAAGCTCGCTAGATGTGGATGCTTGTGAGCCCGATTCCACATCCGGATCTCATCCGAAGGGCATCGCGGCGCACCATGCCTAGGGGCCCTGAGGTCAGTTCGGCTCATGCTGGCCAGGTTGTTGCGTCGCTACGCGAACTCGCTCAAGTTGCAACCCGAGAAATGACCGCTATCTCACTACTTGAAGCCCCAGTGACCCACGAAACCGTTGTTGTGGATCGAGTGGGCTGGGTTGAATCGAATATGAATGCATTAGGTGTGATTGCGCAGATCGCCTTGGAGGAGGGCGATGACGGCAACCCACTTGCAGACAGAGCAGGTGCCATTCAAACGGGATTGGCCCTGGGGTGGGCATCGGGGAAAGTGTTGGGTCAATACGAGGCTTTGGTCAATCCTGGACGTTTACTCTTGGTGGCCCCAAATATCACCCAAGTTGCGCAATCCCTCGACGTTGACGAACGCGACTTTCAACTGTGGGTGTGCCTGCATGAGGAAACCCATCGGCTTCAGTTCGGTGCAGTCCCCTGGATGCAGGGCCATTTCATTGATTTGATTAAGGAAATGATTGGTGCCGAAAAACTATCGGGGCGCGCCTACCCGTGGCGTCTCATTCAGGTCATTAATGCTTTGATCCGCAATGACGGTTCAAGTGTGATCGAACTCGTTCAAAGTGATGATCAAGTCAGGATCTACCGAAGGATTGTCGCCCTGCTGACCCTGTTAGAGGGCCACGCCGACTATGTGATGGATCAGGGTGGACCTGATCTTGTTCCCAGCGTCACTGAGATTCGGCAGAAGTTTGAAGTCCGACGTGATTCAAACAAGAAACTGATAACCCGGATTCTCGGTATGGACGAAAAACTTATGCAATACCGAAAAGGTGAAGTCTTTGTCAGCAGCTGTGTCGCGGAAATGGGAATCGCGGACTTCAATGTTGTGTGGGCATCGCCTGAGAATTTGCCATCAATAGCGGAGATTGAGAATCCAGGGATCTGGCGAAAGAGAATTCTTAACCACCATGATTAAGCCTTCGTCTCAAACAGTAGTTGCCCTGCGTAACAGTGTTAAGGCATGTTTGGAACCCAACACCAAGTCAGTCGTTGTTGGGCTTTCCGGTGGCGTCGACTCGCTCGTGCTCACAGCAGTCGCGGTTTGGGTTGGAGAGCGATCTGGTTTTACGGTGCAGTCTGTGATTGTTGACCACGGCCTTCAAGCTGGTTCCGGTGAAATTGCGAGCAGCGCCGCTATAGCCGCGACGAGGCTGGGTGCCACTTCGGTTGAGATTTGTAATGTTGTCGTTGGCACTGATGGCGGAATAGAAATGGCGGCTCGAACTGCAAGGCGTTCTGCGCTCTTGGATGTAGCGAATGGACGCCCAATCCTGCTCGGTCACACTGCCAACGACCAGGCCGAAACTGTGTTGCTCCGACTGCTTCGTGGGTCAGGAGCACATAGCCTGTCAGCAATGTCGGCGTGCACGAAAACTTGGCACCGCCCGTTTTTGTCTCATCTGCGTGGCGAAATTGAACAGGCGAGCGATGAACTGCTGGCTCCTCTAGGAATCACCCCTTGGCGGGATCCACATAATTTTGATGATGGTTTTTCTCGAGTGAAAATGCGCAAGCATCTTGACTTGTTGAGCGAAGAATTCGGTCCATCAATTATTGCGGGACTTGTGCGCACCTCAGACATGTTGCGTTTTGATGACCAGGCCCTTGACCAGATCGCCGCACAGTGCTTTCAGACGGCTGAAACATCACGGTTTTATGTCAGTGTGAGTATTGAGGAATTAGAAAACCTTCCAAGTGCGATCCGCACTCGACTCATTAAATTGTGCTTTGATCGCTTGACTACTGGATCTCGCGAAAATTCTCCACTGACGCACCAACATGTCATGAGTATTGAAGCGCTCATTTCACGCTGGTCCGGGCAAGGTGGGATTGCTTTGCCATTGGGTGTGACCGCGAAGAGGGAATGTGGAAGGCTAGTGCTTAATCGGGGTAACCAAAAGGAGTAATGCGTGGACGCAGGAGATATCGAAGGTCAACTAGATCATGTACTCCTCACTGAAGGGCAATTACACGGCCGGATCGCCGAGTTAGCCAATCAAATTGCTGCTGACTATCCCGCGGATGAGGACCTGCTGCTGGTAGGCGTTCTCAAGGGTGCAGTGATGGTGATGGCCGACTTAGCGCGGGCACTCCCTCGTCAGGCACATATGGATTGGATGGCGGTTTCTTCCTATGGCTCAGGAACAACCTCCAGCGGTGTTGTTCGAATTCTGAAAGATCTTGACACTGATATTGCTGGCTGTAATGTCTTAGTCGTCGAAGATATCCTTGACTCCGGGCTAACCCTGACCTGGTTGCTCAAAAATTTGGGTTCTCGAAAGCCAAAGTCCCTTGAAGTATTTACACTCCTGCGAAAGCCAGAGGGCATGAAAATGAAAGTTGACGCAAAATATGTCGGTTTTGATATCCCGAATGAATTTGTGGTGGGCTACGGATTGGACTTTGACCAGAACTACCGAAATCTGCGATCAATAGGAACGCTGGCGCCCCACGTCTACGAATCCTGAGACCTTCGAATGGCCTCGGCCCAGGGGATCCCCCTCAGGGAAACGACCTTTTCGCCCAACGCATAACCCTTAGTGCAGAGCATTCGATCGCCCGGGGGCGTAGTACCGTGGCTAGGTGGATTTCAAAAGGATTTTGCGGGGGCCAATTTTCTGGATCGCCATCGCGATCATTTTTGTTCTCGTGGGCTCAAGCCTTATTTCAGGGCTTGGCGCGCCAGATGAAGTGGACACAAGCGTTGCGATCTCGGAAATTTCCAGTGGCAATGTTGATACGGCAACCATCACCGATCGTGATCAAGTTCTCGAACTCGTTCTCAAAAACGGTGAAACAATTCGCAGCACCTACGTCACGGGTCAAGGCATTGTTCTTCAGGAGTTATTGCAGGTCAAGGCCGACTCTGGAGCGCTCCCCGGCGGTTACAACGTCGTTGTTCCATCAGAAAACATTTTCTTTACCCTCATAATCTCGCTGGTACCCTTCATTCTTTTGGTTCTCATCATGGTTTTCATTTTCTCCCAAATGCAGGGTGGTGGCTCCAAGTTAATGCAGTTTGGCAAGTCAAAAGCCAAACTGGTGAGCAAGGACATGCCCCAAACCACATTTGCAGACGTTGCAGGTGCGGCAGAGGCCGTCGAAGAACTCGAGGAGATCAAAGAATTCCTTCAAGATCCCGAAAAATTTAAAGCAGTAGGCGCCAAGATCCCCAAGGGTGTATTGCTTTATGGGCCACCGGGAACGGGTAAAACCCTTCTAGCTCGTGCAGTTGCCGGTGAGGCAGGGGTTCCCTTCTACTCGATTTCGGGTTCTGACTTTGTGGAAATGTTCGTCGGTGTCGGGGCAAGTCGGGTACGCGATCTTTTTGAACAGGCAAAGGCCAACGCGCCAGCAATTATCTTCATGGACGAAATTGATGCAGTTGGTCGGCATCGTGGTGCGGGAATGGGCGGCGGTCACGACGAGCGCGAGCAAACTCTCAACCAGATGCTCGTTGAAATGGATGGCTTTGACGTTTCAGGCGGAGTAATCATGATCGCGGCGACTAACCGCCCGGACATCTTGGATCCGGCGCTGCTTCGCCCCGGTCGCTTTGATCGACAAATAGCGGTCGAGCGCCCCGACCTTAAGGGCCGATATGAAATTCTTAAGGTGCACGCAAAGGGCAAACCCTTCTGCGAAGACGTGGAAATGATGAATGTGGCCCGGAGAACCCCGGGGTTTACAGGTGCTGATCTGGCCAACGTGCTCAACGAAGCCGCGTTACTCACCGCACGTGAAGGCGCGTCTGAAATCACCAATGTGATCATGGATGAAGCAATTGATCGTGTCATGGCCGGTCCGCAAAAGCGCACTCGAGCCATGGACCATGAAGAGCGACTGATCACTGCCTACCATGAAGCAGGACACGCACTTGTTGCTGCGGCGCTACCCGGAAACGATCCCGTCCATAAAATCACGATCATGCCTCGTGGGCGTGCACTCGGATACACCATGGTGCTACCCGATCAAGAAAAATACTCCACCACCCGTAGCCAGATGCTCAATCAATTGGCATACATGCTTGGCGGTCGTGCAGCCGAGGAATTAATTTTTCATGATCCGACGACCGGTGCATCCAACGACATTGAAAAAGCAACAGCCGTCGCGCGCGCCATGGTGATGCAATACGGCATGACCGAGCGATTGGGAGCTATCAAATACGGTCAAGAGCAGGGCGAAGTGTTCATGGGTCGCGACATGGGTCACACCCGTGACTTCTCCGAGGAGGTTGCTGCCGCGATCGACGAAGAAGTTCGGGCTTTTATTGAAACTGCGCATCAAGAGGCCTACGACCTCCTCGTTGCCAATAGGGACGCGCTTGATGCAATCGTGGTAGCCCTGATGGAGCGCGAGACACTTCAAAAGGAAGAGATTGCTGAGATCTTCGCCGAATTGAATTTACGCGAGCCCCGTGGAGCTTGGACAGGTTCGGCACGTCGAACGCCAGACATTAGTGGACCGGTCGAAGTACCCGCCCTCGATGTCGCAAAATCCAATGTATAGTTTCGACGCATAATGAGTGACATCAATCCAATCAGTATCACCAGCCCAGGGCCCAAATCTCCCTACAACTACGCGGGTGTGGAAAAAGCAACACGTGATTTGTTGATCGCAATCGGAGAAGACCCGGATCGACCTGGCCTCATTGATACCCCGGCTCGGGTTGCTCGCGGATATGCCGAAATTTTTGGTGGACTGCACAAAACACCAGAAGAAGTCCTCACCACAACATTTGATCTCGGCCACGACGAACTGGTAATTGTGAAAGACATTAATTTCAACAGCATGTGTGAGCATCACTTACTGCCTTTTTATGGACACGCTCATATTGGATACATTCCCAATGAGAATGGCCGAATTACCGGGCTCTCCAAACTTGCTCGCGTTACCGATGTTTTCGCCCAGCGTCCCCAGGTTCAGGAGCGATTGACGGGCCAGATAGCGGATTCAGTGATGAATATTTTGCAGCCAAGGGGTGCAATAGTGATTCTGGAAGCAGAACACATGTGCATGTCGCTGCGCGGAGTGCGCAAGCCGGGGGCAGTCACGACCACTAGTGTCGTGCGAGGCTCATTGCGAGACGCTGCAACGCGTTCCGAAGCCATGACGTTAATCACTGGACTCTAACGTCGATGCTTGTCCATGCCCCGGTCATTATGGGGATCTTAAATTTGACACCGGACTCATTTTCCGATGGTGGCCAATTTGATTCAGTGAAGTCAGCTGTTGAAGCCGCGACCTCAATGGTGGCTAATGGGGCGAGCATCATTGATATTGGGGGAGAGTCCACTCGTCCTGGAGCCGAAAGAATTTCGCTAGAAACTGAACTGGCACGAGTTATTCCCGTTGTAGAGCAAATCTGCGCACAGGGTATCTACGTCAGCATTGACACTATGCGCTCTGAGGTCGCAGAAGCTGCCATTGCCGTGGGTGCACGAATGGTGAATGACGTAAGTGGCGGTCTCGCAGATCCACAGATGTTTACTGTCGTTGCACGTCTAGGGGTTCCGATTGTGCTGATGCATTGGCGTGGGCCGAGCAAGACGATGCAAGAGAATACTCATTACGACAGTGCCGTTGCTGAAGTTTGTTCAGAATTACAGGATCGAGCAAAGGCAGCACTGGGTGCAGGAATCCAGCGAGGCAACATCATTTTGGATCCCGGCATTGGTTTTGGCAAAGACTCTGAGCACAACTGGGAACTATTGAGAAATCTCGATGCTCTCCTTGCAGGCGGTCACCCGTTACTTGTGGGAGTATCACGTAAGAGATTCCTGGGAACTCTGCTATCAGACGACGAAGGAAAACCACGAGACGTGGGTATCCGTGAAGTCGCATCTGCGACCACATCCGCTTATCTTCTGCAACGCGGAGCATGGGGTGTTCGAGTCCATGACGTCCAGGCAACCAGTGATGCTTATAAAGCCTTGTGCGCGATCAATCCAAATCCCCCAATTGACTCAATTGAGTTACTGGGGCTACGTGAATTTGGCCGTCATGGCGTACTCGAACACGAACGGATAAACGGCCAATATTTCAGTGTCGATGCAACCTTGGGGCTTTCAATTTCACATGCTGCCCACACAGACAATCTTGCTGACACCGTAAATTACGCTGAAGTGGCGGATTCAATCCGCGCGCGAATTTCTGGAGAACCAGTAGACCTAATTGAAAAACTTGCCGAACTGATTGCCACCGATTGCCTTGCCTTTCCCCAAGTAGTTTTTGCCAAGATCCGAGTTCATAAGCCGGATGCACCAATTGAGGGTGAGTTCGGTGACGTGATTGTCACTCGAGCCAAATTTGTCGACTCATGACAAACACTGTTCTCGTTGCTTTCGGTGCGAATCTGGGTGACCCTGTTGAATCGGTGAGAGTTGCCTACCAGGAACTTTCCCGCGTGTGGACACCCATCGCAAGTTCGAATCTCTATCGGAGTAAGCCGGTCGGTGGAGTCGAGCAGGACGATTTTATTAATGCTGTGGCTCTTTTCGACACCAAACTGTCAGGGCGTGAAATTCTTAACAAACTTCATGAAGTGGAGAATGCTCAATCTAGGACCCGTGAAGTCCGTTGGGGGCCAAGGACTTTGGACCTAGACGTCATTGCTCTCTGGGAAAATGGAGTCCCTGTAATAAGTGCAGACCCAATCCTGACTCTCCCGCATCCGCGCGCGTGGGAGCGGGTATTCGTTACCGCGCCGTGGGCAGCGATGAATGTGAACGCCCAGTTCATGGAACTTCCTGGGGAAGGTCCGGTTAACAAATTGTGGTCATCGATGCAAGAAATTGAACAACTTGAGATTGGGCTGGAAGGATAATGCAAACCACAAAGATCTCTCGACTCGTAGTCTTCGCCTTGATTGCGATGGCAATTGGATTTGCGTTCACTCAAATTGTCATGGGTCAAAGTTCACGATCCCTCCCCGTTCCGGCCATGGCTGCCGGTGCGTTGTGGATTCTGGGCGCTGGATTCGGGATCTGGACCTATTTCGCAAGGCCGCGCCTTAAACGGGAGCCCGGAGCAAGACCTTTCCCGCCATTAGCTGCGGCTCGGATTGCGGTGTTGGCGCTTGCGGGGAGCAGAACCGGAGCTGTCATCGCCGGTTTCTATGCTGGGGTGTCGCTTACCTCAATGAGCAGTTTTGATACCCCGGCCGGCTGGAGCGCCACCCTGAATAGCTTCCTAGCTGCATTGGGTGGGGTGCTGCTCGTTATTTCGTCGCTGTGGCTGGAAAGCCTGTGCGTCGCTAGAGACCAGGGCACAACCTCAGATAAGTGATCAAAGTACTCTGCTCCCATGAGTGAACCCACGCTTGAAGACTTGCCCTTCGACGATCTGCGACATCAGGCCTTTCATCTTGCAGAAAAGAAACTGGATATCGGTTTCTTCACCGACGTTTTCTCGCACATGCCAGGAATGATCGCGATTGAGGGCGAGGGTGGAGATCTCGGTTCAATTGGCGGGACATTTATTGAAACCGTACGAGCCGCAAAACAAATGTTTGGTCACGGCGAAATCGATCCCGATATGGAAACACTGCTGCGAGCTCGATTCGCTACCTATATTCGGGCTAACGATCCAAGTCACCAATAACTAAAAACATACTGCTGAGTGCATTCGGCAGTTGATCTAGGCGGTGGCCTACCAGTGTGGGAACAAGTGCCTGGAAATTATTAAATGAAGCAGACCGCAATTTTAGCCGCCATGGAGTTTTCTCCCCGGCACTTACCAAATACCAGCCATTAATTCCTGTTGGCCCGTCAACCCAGGTATAAGAGTTTCCTTCTGGTGCGCGTACAACCTTGGGGAGCACCACGTTGACATCCGAACCATGTGTTCTTTCAAGTTGTGACAATATTTCTTCAATCAAAGTAGTGCTCAGTGTGACTTGATCAATTAAGGCTAGAAAGCGAGAGTATGCATCCCCATCGCTGTAGACCTCTGGCTTGGCGACACCTAATTCTTTGTATCTCAGGTAATCAGTGTCGAATCGGAGATCGTTGTGAAGCCCGCTGGCCCATGCCACAGGTCCACTGGCGCCAAATGAAATCGAATCAGCGGTGGACAGCACCGCCAATCCGTGCAGTTCACTTCGATTCAGGTTTTCAATGAAAGTGGGGAGAACCTCCTGAAATTCACAAATAATCAAGTGACTTTGCTGGGAGGTGTCTTTAGGAATATCGTGAGCAACTCCGCCAATGCGCGCGTACATTGGGTGTACCCGATTACCAGTGATCGACTCGAATAGGTTGGCTATTTGGTTGCGGAGTTGCTGAGTTTTCGTTGTTGGTAAGAACGCAATTAGTGCTGAAATACGGGTGAATTCGGCGAGCAGCATGCGAATCCAGGTGGCGCGCTCCGGAGGATGGATTCCCATCGCAGATTCAAGAGTCAGGGCCACCCCGAGTTCGGATGTAAACGGCGCGTACCAGTCGTGACGGTTAGCCAGCATCATGATTTGCCGGTAGTCGCGTACCTCGAAAAGTTTTTCGGCTCCACGGTGCATAAAGCCAATTCGGGGCTCAACACTGGTGATCACGTCGTCATCGATGGTCAGGTGCAGTTGAAAACCTCCTTGAGCACTCGGGTGAAACTCACCTAGATCAATTTTGATCTCACCGGGAGCCAGGCCAATGCCGGCGACCACACTACGCATGCGCGCATCGTTTCATGATCGAGATCCAAAGTCCTGCACGAGCCACCGGAAATCATTGTGATCAGAATCGACTTCCTTGATCAAAGTGGCCGTGATATCCGGACGTGATGCTATTGCGGCACTTGCGCAGGAATCTAAGGCCACATGAGCGGTAAGGTTAATTTCGCCATTGGGAATCGCTCGAACAGACTCACCAAGTCGATATCCGGTAAGGGTTCCGGCATCAAAGAATCCACTGACCCGTTGGTTCAATGAATGCGAGTAATCAATACCGATTGCTCGACCCATGCTGAAGATTTCAACTAATTTAACCCAAGTGTGATCTCTAGTGATTCCGATTTCGCGGCGAGCATGAGGCACGGTCTGTGGCCACCACCGCATTAGCCATTCCAATTCCATTTGTGAAACGGATTCACCTAGCTGCTCATGACCGCTAATCGGGTCGACAAGGACCATGCGAGGGAGGAGGTCCTCGTCGTATTCAACAACGGTGGTGGGAATATCGTCCAAGAGTTCATGGGCAATAACTACACCGTACTTTTCACGAATCGGGATTCTTCTCGCATCTCCACTCGATACATCAAAGATCTGGGTTTTCCAGTTGAGTCCATTTTCATGAATGAATGGTTGCAGTTTGCTTATGAGTGAGCCATTGGATCCACCGACATCGAGAACTAAGAATTGCGCAGGTGAGCCGCATTGCTTGTAAGTTTCGAGCAGATATGGAAACAATTCTGCTGCCAAATCCGGATTTGATACAACAGCCGTACGAAAATGCTCATAGGGTTTCCCTCCTTTAGATCCAAACTCGCCATAAAAGCCAACTGGACCGAAAGCTGCTGACTCCCAAGCATCAATCCACGGAATGTATGGGGACATGGAAGACGACGTTAGTCACCTCTAGGCTTTCGACATGGACGCCCCTCCTCGTTTGCGTTTTGGGGTGGTCGGAGCAGGGCGCGTTGGCGCTGTCCTAGGTGCGGCCCTTCGCCTATCCGGCCATAACTGCATAGGCGTGAGTGCGGTCTCAGACTTATCCCGACTTCGCGCCGAAGCACTCCTTCCAGGTGTACCAATTAGGGCCGCCGATCAAGTGGTAGCGGAATCCGAACTGGTAATTCTGGCGGTGCCAGACAGTGTTCTGCCTGACCTCATTCGCGGTTTTTCCTCGAGCGAAGTATTTGTCCCTGGACAGTTTGTCGTACACACCTCCGGGAATTACGGGATCTCAGTTTTTGATTCGGCCCCACAAGTCTCACCCATGGCGATTCACCCGGTCATGACATTTACCGGGACCAGTGTTGACCTGGCCCGGCTGCCGGACACGCCATTTGGAGTCACCACCACGCAAACACTTCGACCCGTAGCTGAAGCACTGGTGGTTGAAATGGGTGGTGAGCCGGTTTGGGTCCCTGAAGAGTCGCGAGTGATGTACCACACCGCGATGGTAATGAGTGCTAACTATCTCAACGTGCTGGTGAATGAAGCCGTTTCGCTTCTGACGCAGTCAGGTATGGAAAGTCCGAAGCGATTGCTGGCACCACTCCTCAGTGCCTCACTTGATAATGCACTGCGTTTGGGGGATAAGGGCCTCACTGGTCCAGTTGCTCGGGGGGACCGCGAAGTGATTCGCAAACACCTCGAAGCACTACAGGAGCGCCCAAGTGCCCAAAATGCTTATCGGGCTCTCGCCCGACTGTCAACTGATAGAGCACTCGCTGCGGGTCTACTCTCTGTTGATCAGGCCGCTGATCTTCTGATCGAATTGGGTGAGGGCACATGACAAAGTTGATCCACGACAGCAAGGAACTTGAAAAAAAAACGGGTGTTGACCGGGCCTTTATCCCAACCATGGGCGCATTGCATCAAGGCCATCTTGACCTCGTTGACGCTGCACGGACGCTTGTCGGCACTGATGGTGAAGTTGTCATGTCCATTTTTGTGAATCCGACCCAGTTTGGACATGCATCCGAAGTATCGCAATACCCGAGAACACTTGAAAGTGATCTTGCACAATGCGAGGCCAACGGAGTCGACATTGTGTTTGCCCCCAGTGTCAATGAAATGTATCCCGACGGTAGTGAATCCAGTCAAGGAATCAGTGTCCAACCAGGGTCGCTGGGGACGGTACTCGAAGGTGCGGACCGTCCCGGACATTTTGCTGGTGTACTTACTATTGTTGCAAAACTTCTCAACCTTGTTCAACCAAGGTTCGCTACTTTCGGCGAGAAGGACTACCAACAATTAGTGTTAATTTCACAGATGGTGCAACAACTAAATTTCCCCGTTAAGGTCATCGGGGTGCAGACACGTCGCGAGCCTGATGGATTAGCTATGAGTTCCCGAAATGCTTTCCTTAGCCCCGAACAACGGATTCAAGCCGTTTCTATTTCACGCGCACTCTTTGCCGCGCAAAGGACAGAAGGAAATAGCGAAGCAAAATTGAGTGCAGCTAGGTTGGCGCTATCAAGGGAGGTTGAACCTTCGTATTTAGTTGCTATGACAAATGATCTTTCCCGTGAACTGGATGCAACTGAAAATGCAACTGAGGGGCGGTTGCTGTTTGCCGGTCACCTCGGTTCGACTCGCTTAATTGACAATATGCCAATCGGGAAAGTTAACCTGAGTGAGTGAAATTCACATCCCACGTTGGCTGACCTCGGATTTACCCGGTTGGCAGATTGAGGCTGACGTGATCGTAATCGGATCCGGTGTCGCAGGTCTGTCTGCAGCAATTCATGCCCGTCGCACCGGTCGAAGCGTTGTAATCCTGACAAAAGCCCACATTGATGAAGGATCCACCCGCTGGGCACAAGGTGGAATCGCAGCGGCACTTGCAGAAGATGACTCACCTTCAGAGCACCGGGATGACACCATCACCGCAGGCGCTGGATTATGTAATCCGCAGGCAGTTGAAGTGCTGGTCACAGAAGGACCGCAGGCTGTTCGAGACTTGATCACACTGGGTGCCAATTTTGATCTTGATCCGAGCGGGGAAATTTCACTCACCAGAGAGGGCGGCCATCACCGAGATCGAATCGCTCACGCCGGAGGCGATGCAACCGGAGCTGAGATTTCTCGGGCTCTGGTCACTGCGGTACTGAATGATCCGGGTATTGAAATAGTTGAGAATGCTTTGGCATTGGACTTATTGACCGACGAAAATGGCGCCGCACAGGGTGTGACCCTGCACGTCATGGGATCCGGACAGCGTGACGGCATTGGTGCGGCACTAGCTCCAGCCGTGATTGTGACTACGGGTGGTTTTGGTCAAGTTTTTGGTCAAACTACTAATCCTTATGTTTCAACAGGCGATGGAATTGCCCTGGCACTGCGAGCAGGTGCGGGCATCGCGGACCTCGAATTTGTGCAGTTTCACCCAACTGTTCTGTGGCTGGGTCCACTCGCTCAGGGGCAACAGCCACTTGTCAGTGAAGCAGTGCGGGGCGAAGGTGCACGCCTGCTTGATCCGGACCTCCATCCATTCATGGACTCCATTCATGAACTTGGTGACTTAGCCCCCCGCGACGTAGTGGCAAAAGAAATAATGAAAGTAATGCGCGCAACAGGTTCAGCGCATGTGTGGCTTGATGGCCGTATGTTGGGAGCTGATACTTGGGTACGTCGATTCCCCACGATTCTCGCGAGTGCCAGGTCACGTGGAATTGACCCGGTGACCGACCTAATCCCGGTAGGTCCCGCCCAGCACTATGTCTCTGGTGGTGTTGTGACCGATCTGTTTGGTCGTACGAGTATCCCGGGACTTTATGCGGCGGGTGAAGTTGCTTGCACCGGTGTCCATGGAGCAAATCGTCTCGCCTCCAATTCGCTGCTAGAAGGCTTGGTGTATTCCCGTCGAATCATGAGCGCGATCGACTCTGATCAACTTGTGCGCAACAAGGTCGAAGCCGACACATCCCGGGATTCATTTTTAGTCCCGCACCGAGTTAGACGGGATTTGCAGAGTGTGATGGATCGAAATGCGGGTGTTCTACGCAGTGAGGCATCCCTGACCCACGCGCAAAATTGGCTGGCAAATATCGAACGAACGGGTGCTCGTGAATGCACCGAAGATTGGGAGAGTGCAAACTTGTTCATGGTGTCCCAAGTACTAATTGAACACGCCCTAGCTCGGAAAGAGACCCGTGGTTCACATTGGCGCGAGGATTACCCCGAGCCAAGCACCGATTTTGAGGTTCGGCTAGTTTCATATCGCTCACCGGCTGGTGAATTGATCACAACGACAACTGGAATAGGGACCTGATGCAGTCGCACAAAATCAAAAAGGAGCTGGCAGATCAATTAATCGCCGGCGGGCTGAATCCCCTTGACGTATCTGAGGTGGTTTTGCGCGCATTACACGAAGACTGCGACGACAACGGCGATGTGACCTCGCTCGCAACTATCCCCAGCGATCAAGTGTCCACTTTAGATTTAGTAGCTCGGCAAGCGGGCACGATTGCCGGGATCCCGATTGCTGCAGCCGTATTCGCAGTTCTGGGCGGTTCTTCAGTAATGATTGCGACTCCCGCTAGTGACGGCGACAGTGTGATCGCAGGTGAAGTTCTCGTTTCAATCACTGGGCCAACTCGAGTACTACTGCAGGGGGAGCGCCCTGCGCTGAATCTGTTGAGCCATCTCAGTGCCATTGCCACAGCTACACAGTCGTGGGCTACAGCGCTAGGGGATTCACACACCAAAGTGCGTGACACGCGAAAGACAACTCCCGGTTTACGAACACTGGAGAAATATGCGGTGAGATGTGGTGGAGGACTCAATCACCGCATGAACCTCTCAGACGCTGCCCTCATCAAGGACAATCACGTTGTTGCGGCTGGCGGGGTTGCTCAGGCCTATGAACTAATCAAGAAACGTTTCCCCGATCTTCCGGTTGAGGTTGAAGTTGATTCACTTGATCAACTCGAAGAAGTCCTAGAGGTCGGGGCAGACCTTGTTCTGCTTGATAATTTCTCAATTGATGAATTGAACAAAGCGGTGGAAGTTACTTCTGGTCGCGCAAAGTTGGAGGCTTCTGGCGGTTTCACAATTGAGCAGGCTTCGGAGGTAGCGAAGACTGGCGTAGATTTTGTGGCAGTTGGGGCGATTACTCACTCTGCTCCTGTTCTCGATATTGGTGCGGACCTTCGGATGGAGTTGACTTAATGCTGCTCGCGATTGATGTGGGAAACACGAATACCGTCATTGGCCTTTATGAGAGTCAAGTGCTTCACAGGTCGTGGAGGATTAACACAGATCCAGCGCAGACAGCCGACGAACTTGCACTCAAGTACCGCGGCCTATTGGAAAATGAACCGAGGGTTACTGGCGTTGCATTATGTAGCACGGTACCAGCAGTTTTGCATCAAATGCGACTTATGATTCAGCGTTACTACAACGATGTGCCAGCGGTTATTGTGGAACCCGGCATAAAAACTGGTGTCCCGATTCTCACCGACAACCCGAAAGAAGTAGGGGCAGACCGAATCGTAAATACGCTCGCGGCCCACAATCTTTTTGGTGGCCCTTGCATCGTCGTTGATTTTGGGACCTCAACCAATCTGGATGTGGTCTCGGACAAAGGAGAGTTCCTCGGTGGTGCATTAGCGCCCGGTATTGAGATTTCAATTGAAGCGCTGGCGGCACGCGCAGCACAATTGCGGCAGGTTGAACTGGTGGCGCCGCGTTCGGTGATTGGAAAAAACACGGTCGAGGCCCTTCAATCGGGTGCGGTCTATGGATTTGCTGGTCAAGTGGATGGTTTAGTGGGCAGGATCATTGAAGAAATTGGCGCGGTCACCGCGGTCGTTGCAACCGGTGGGTTGAGTCAGGTTGTGGTTTTGGAGTCGCGAAGTATTACCCACCATGAACCGGATCTGACCCTGTTGGGTTTGGCGTTACTTTTTGAAAAGAACCAGGCCTAACAGGGACTAAGAATCAAGTGCCTGGGAACCGGCGACTACGCCCAGTACTGTGGCAAGACCATGTATTGGTCCCGTCGTTCGAGGAAGAATAAGAGTTCTTATTCCAACGGCCCCAGCGCCACCGTCGTCGAGCGCATTGTCTCCAACCATGAGCAAATCTTCTGGACCAATTCCGATGGCGGCACTCACTGCAAGGAATATCTCAGGATTGGGTTTAACGTAACCCAACTCAGCCGAAGTGAATGCGTGATCAACGCAGTTTCCCAAACCCACTCGAACCAAAATTTCATTCAGGTCAAGCGCAATATTTGAAATGATCGCGGTCATTATTCCTTGATCGCGCAGGGCATTGAGGACAGGAAGCGTGTCTTCATAGGGAGACCAAGCCTGGGTGAGGCTTGAATACAGTGCCGACGTGAGCGGTTCCTCGGTGAAGTCGCCGAGTAGGCGAGTAAAGATCTCTTTACTTGCGGCCCTACTGAGGTCCCGCTTGTGATGTGGGTCCTCAATTCGAGCAAATTCAACAATTGAGTTCAACTTGGGCACAATGTCGATGTAATCGAGGGAGTCGAGTTTCGCACTTTCGCACGCATTTTCAAGCCACATTTCACTGCTGCCCTGGTCGACCAGCGTTGAGTGAAAGTCAAAAAGAACACCTTTGATCGAAGCAGGGCGAAATAGTGGATGCGAAAGGCTCATATTGGTGAGTCTAGGTCCAAGATTATGAGTGACGTGCCTCTAATAGCCTTAGCGATTGTGAGTGACGAGTTAGACGTACCCGAGCAGGTCCAGATCCGCCGACATAAGCGGCAGACATTGTTGGACCGAGGACTACAGGCCTATCCCGTGTCCCTTCCCATCACGGTATCAATTGCTCAACTGCGGGAGCAGTACGGCCATTTGGAGGCGGAAGCGGAAACGGGAGTAACGGTAGGGATCGCCGGCCGGGTGATTTTTAGTCGAAATACCGGGAAATTGGCTTTTGCAACAATCTCGGCGGGCAGCGGTGAAACTATTCAGGCCATGGTTTCCCTCGGTCAGGTGGGTGAAGAAAGTCTGGCGGACTGGAAAGCACTCGTTGACCTTGGAGATCAAATTTTTGTTCAAGGTGAAGTTATTTCATCTAAGCGCGGTGAATTGTCAGTTTTTGTTGATTCGTGGAGCATGGCGGCAAAATCATTGCGCCCACTTCCCGTGGCCCATAAAGAAATGAATGAAGAATCACGCGTGCGCCAGCGCTATGTCGATTTGATTATGCGCCCGGAAGCCCAGGCCATGGCGCGGACAAGAGTCAAGGCAGTTTCGGCACTTCGCACGTCGCTTTCCAACCGTGATTACCTTGAAATTGAAACGCCGATGCTGCAAACCCAACCGGGGGGCGCCACAGCTCGACCGTTCATTACCCACTCGAATGCGTTTGGGATCGACCTCTATTTACGAATTGCTCCAGAACTTTTTTTGAAGCGAGCGGTGGTCGGTGGATTGGATCGGGTGTTTGAGATCAACCGAAATTTTCGTAATGAGGGCGCAGACTCAACCCACTCGCCGGAGTTTGCAATGCTCGAGTTTTATCAGGCATATGCCGATTACCAAGAGATGGCGACTATTACTCGGGAACTGATTCAAGAGGCTGCCCAAGCAGTTGCAGGATCCCTGACGCTGATTCACTTCGATGGAAGCGAGCATGATCTCTCGGGTGTTTGGCCTCAGATTGATCTTTATGGTTCGCTGTCACAAGCAATTGATCAGGATTTAACACCTGAAACACCTCGAGCCGTTCTTGAAAGTTTGTGCAAGGCGGTTGACATCAAATTTGCCCCCACTTGGGTGAATGGAAAACTCGTTGAGGAACTTTTTGAGCATTACGTCATTCCGACATTTACCGGCCCCACATTTGTCATGGACTTTCCCGTTGATACATCACCCCTAACGCGTGATCACCGATCTAAGTCCGGGGTGGTCGAAAAATGGGACCTTTACGTTAATGGCTTTGAGTTGGCAACCGGTTATTCAGAACTGGTTGATCCGGTGATTCAACGTGAGCGCCTGGTAGAACAGGCATCACTTGGTGAAAAGGGAGATAAGGAAGCTATGCCCCTTGACGAAGATTTCTTGAGGGCTCTTGAACATGGAATGCCACCCAGCGGTGGCGTGGGAATGGGAGTGGACCGACTCCTGATGGCCCTAACTGGCCAAGGGATTCGAGAAACGATTCTATTCCCGTTGGTGAAGCCGGAGCGGGACCAGTGATCACGATTAGGCCGGCTCGAACGACCGATGTTCGGGAGATTAGAAGCCTTATTGACTCCTATTCAACCGACGGAAGTTTGCTGTCAAAAGCGACCGTCACAATCTTTGAAGACATCCAGGAATTTTTAGTGGCAACCGACGGTGATCGAGTAATCGGATGCGGCGCACTGCATGTCATGTGGGAAGACTTAGCCGAAGTTCGCACCCTGGCTGTTGTACCAGATCGGGCACATGAAGGTATTGGATCCCAGTTACTTGAACACCTGTTGGATCGAGCGCGGATTCTTGGAACCAAACGTGTTTTCTGTCTCACGTTTCGAAAAGATTTTTTTGGACATCATGGTTTCGTGGAAATAGATGATGCTCCCATTGGCCACGAAGTTTATGAACAGATGTTGCAGTCTTATGACGAAGGCGTTGCTGAGTTCCTAGGGCTTGAACGAGTAAAACCCAACACACTTGGCAATTTTCGCATGCTGCGCGAAACACTTTAGCCTCACAACCCGGTGTTGGAGGGCCGCTGAGACTCCCCGTTAACAGTATTCACGGAATTCACGGAATTCACGGAATTCACCTAGTCAAGTCAGGCCCGTATCCCAGGCCCATAAGCAATTCCTCCAAGGTCACGGGGGGTGAGATCGTCGAATCACCCGTCTGAGGCACCATGTCCTAGGGGTTTTTCGACAGATTTCGCGTTGGGCGTACGGGTTCTGGCGCATCTCGGGTTTCACACATGTGATTCATGGGGGACAATGGGAGGGTCGATTTGGGTGCCCACACCCGAAGGCACGCATGAAGGAGAGTGGCCAATGTTCGAGCGGTTTACAGACAGAGCCCGTCGCGTGGTTGTCCTTGCACAAGAGGAAGCCCGCATGCTCAATCACAATTACATTGGCACCGAACATATTTTGCTCGGCTTAATCCATGAGGGTGAAGGCGTCGCTGCCAAGGCACTTGAAAGCCTTGGAATTTCCCTCGATGCTGTTCGCCAGCAAGTTGAGGAAATTATCGGTCAGGGACAGCAAGCTCCCTCAGGACACATTCCATTTACCCCACGGGCCAAGAAAGTTTTGGAACTCTCACTACGCGAAGCACTTCAATTGGGCCATAACTACATTGGCACAGAGCACATTCTCTTAGGTTTGATTCGCGAAGGGGAAGGTGTAGCTGCCCAAGTCCTCGTCAAACTTGGTGCAGATTTGAACAAGGTTCGCCAGCAGGTAATTCAACTTCTGAGTGGTTACCAGGGCAAAGAACCCGCAACAGCCGGTGGGCCGGCCGAAGGAACACCGTCGACCTCGCTTGTCCTTGATCAATTCGGCCGTAACCTGACCGCTGCTGCTCGTGAAAATAAACTCGATCCGGTAATTGGGCGCTCAAAAGAAATTGAAAGAGTCATGCAGGTGCTTTCTCGCCGCACTAAGAACAATCCGGTGCTCATTGGTGAGCCAGGCGTGGGCAAGACCGCAATTGTCGAAGGTCTCGCCCAGGACATTGTTGCCGGTGAGGTCCCAGAAACGCTTAAGGACAAACAGGTCTACACACTTGATCTCGGAGCACTGGTGGCCGGTAGCCGCTACCGTGGTGACTTCGAAGAACGGCTGAAGAAGGTCCTCAAGGAGATTCGGACTCGCGGTGACATCATCCTGTTCATCGACGAAATCCACACCCTCGTCGGTGCCGGTGCCGCGGAGGGCGCAATTGACGCCGCCAGCATTCTCAAGCCGATGCTCGCGCGTGGGGAACTACAAACAATCGGTGCCACAACACTTGACGAGTACCGCAAGCACATTGAAAAAGATGCAGCGCTGGAACGTCGATTCGCACCTGTGCTCGTTGAAGCCCCTGATGTAGCCCATACGATTGAGATCCTGCGTGGGCTTCGCGACCGATACGAATCCCATCACAGAGTGTCCATCACTGACGGTGCACTCGATGCGGCTGCACGACTCTCTGACCGTTACATTTCTGATCGTCAGTTACCTGATAAGGCAATTGACCTCATTGACGAAGCCGGATCGCGTCTGCGTATCCGACGCATGACGACGCCACCGGATCTGCGCGAGTTTGATGCCAAAATTGCCGATGTCCGTAAGGCTAAGGAATCTTCTATCGACGAGCAGGACTTTGAAAAAGCCGCTGCCCTTCGGGATGATGAAAAAAACCTTCTGGCCGAGCGCGCTGAACGTGAGCGTGAATGGAAAGCCGGTGATCTTGACGTTGTTGCTGAAGTAGACGAGAAACTCATTGGTGAGGTGCTCGCGCTCATGACCGGTATTCCGGTTTCTGATCTCTCCGAGGACGATATTGCGCGCCTTCTCCGGATGGAAGAGGAGCTTCATCACCGCGTGATCGGTCAGGAACAAGCGATTAAGGCACTGTCTAAGTCCATTCGCCGAACTCGGGCCGGTCTCAAAGATCCCAAGCGTCCCAGCGGATCATTTATTTTTGCCGGGCCATCGGGTGTAGGTAAAACTGAGCTGTCCAAGACTTTGGCCGAGTTCCTTTTCGGCTCCGAAGATGCCCTCATTTCGTTGGACATGTCTGAGTACAGCGAGCGTCACACAGCCTCGCGACTCTTTGGCTCACCTCCCGGATACGTCGGTTACGAAGACGGTGGACAGTTAACGGAGAAAGTTCGGCGCAAGCCATTCAGTGTTGTCCTCTTTGACGAGGTTGAAAAGGCCCACCCCGATATCTTCAACTCACTCCTTCAGGTTTTGGAAGAAGGGCGCCTCACGGATTCACAGGGTCGGGTCGTCGACTTTAAAAACACCGTAATCATCATGACGACCAACCTTGGTAGTCGTGATGTGTCAAAGGGCCAAAACCTAGGATTTGCACCCGATGACAACGAATTCAGCGCTTACGAGCAAATGAAATCTAAGGTTCAACAGGAACTCAAGCAGCACTTCCGTCCTGAGTTCCTTAACCGAATAGATGACGTGATCGTATTCCATCAGTTGAGCAAGAATGAGATCGTGGAGATTGTCGACCTCATGATTGCTGGCCTGGAAAAGCGTCTGCTTGATAAAGATATGGATATCGAGCTCACCACGGCTGCAAAGGACCTGTTGGCTGAGCGCGGCTATGACTCTGCTTTGGGTGCGCGGCCACTTCGTCGCACGATTCAGCGCGATTTGGAAGATCCATTGAGTGAAAAAATGCTCTTTGGAGATCTCCTCCCCGGCAATATTGTCGTGGTTGACGTCGAAGGCGAAGGCGATGACCGCGAATTCACCTTTGTCGCAACACCACGGGAAGTTCTTCCGGACCTGCCTCCTGTTGAGGCCGCTGGATAACTGGGTTACCCTCCAACATGAAGTGTGGAGGCTGTGAATGAGCGGGGGACCGCTGATCCCAGGTTTCAACGAGTTTGACCGGCCTAAGCGTGGCTTTCCGCGCTGGGCCGGCTTTCTCATTGCTGCTGTAGTTAGTGTCGGTCTGCTCCTCGTTGTTTGGGGTTTTGCCGCTGGAGGTGGACCATTTTCCTCCCTTGGCCAAGTCAGTGAAGATTTACAGCCGACGGGATATCGCCCAACAGTTGACTCAGATGTGATCCAAGTCAGCATCACGCCACCCCAATCTGGAATCTGTTCGGATCAAAGCCTTGATGTCACCGTTGAAGAGTCACCAAGTGAAATCGGGGTAGCCGTGACGCTCAGCGGGCCGCGAAGTAGCAGTTGTCAGGAAAACGCTAACCCAGGAGCAATTTGGATTGACGTGCTCTTGGGCGATCCCATCGGTGGTCGCGACATAGTTCGATTAAGTGATCGGCAGCAAATTTTACGAACGCGGTAGCGAGTATCCCCCTCTGGTTTTTTCGATCATGCCTTCGTTCAGTAATTGAGCCAGCGCCGTCTCAAACTTCTGTTGGTCGGGCGATTGCTTTACGAGTTGTCCCCGACTCGTTGAGTTCTGGTGCTCGCGCAGAATTTTCAAAATTCTTCCACGCTCTTGGCGCATACTTCCTTCGTATCGACCTTGGATCTTTTTTGGAATATCGGAATTTGGTTTGCCTTGGGAAAACCAATTGCAATCATTGACTATTGGGCAGGTGCTACATGAAGGATCGCGTGCGGTACAGATGATCGCCCCCAACTCCATGGCTGCCGCCGACCAAATCGCGGCTTGCTGCTCACCGATCGGGAGGAGTCCTTTGGCGAGGGCACGTTCAATCGCTGAAATAGTTGGTGCTTGATGAGATTGACCGAGCCAAGCACGTGCCAAAAGTCTGCGGATATTGACATCGAGGACGAGCGAGCGTTGCCCAAATGCAAATGCAAGAATTGCGCTAGCGGTGTATTCGCCGACTCCGGGCAATGAAATCAGTTCTTCAAATGTTTGTGGAACTTCGCCATTAAATTTTTGTGTGAGGATCACTGAACTCTCGTGTAAACGCTTAGCTCGGCGCGGGTACCCCAAATTTTCCCAGTGGCGGATTGCCTCAGCAACTGGACTTTCGGCAAGGTCCTTCGGCGTCGGCCAACGCTTTAGCCATTGCTCCCATTTAGGTTGAACACGTATCACTGGTGTTTGCTGCAACATGAATTCGCTGACCATTACGCCCCATGGGCTGGTATTTCGCCAAGGGAGGACTCTCGCTTCGGTAGCGAACCAGTCGGAAATCGTCTGTGGATTGGGATTTGGGGGACTCACCCGGGGATCGTTTCATGTGTCACTTGGGTCGCATTACTGTGGAGTAGTGAACATGCAGCCGGTCGGTCCGGAATCACCCAGTATTTATTGGGTTCGTCGGGCAGCACTACTCGTCGTGGCCCTACTTATTCTTTTTGGCCTTGTGTGGGCTTTTCGGGCCGTCTTTGGCTCATCGAGCACTGAAACTCCCGCAACCCAACCTGCGGTTTCCGTCTCAGAATCAGGAGTTGTTGATCCAGAGGTGGCCTCACTTACTCCGGTCACGACAGATCCGATTGACTGCATGGATTCAGCAATCTTTGTTGAGGCAACAACGGATTCGTCCACATACAAGGTGGGCAAAGAACCGGTACTTTCTCTGTCCATTGAAAATATTGGCAGCGTCGCATGCCTTCGCGATGTTGGACCTAAGGCAAATGAACTTGAAGTTAAATCAGGCGGGTATCACGTGTGGTCAAGCGATGACTGTTCTTCAAATAATAAAACAAAGATTGTGACCTTGGAGCCCGGTGACAAGGTGGCGTCAACGATCACGTGGAATGGTCAACTGAGCGAAAAGGGTTGTCCAGACATAAACACGGCGGCCAAGGTTGGCCGCTATGAGGTAATTGGGCGCAACCTTGATGTTACAAGTGATGCAACGCCATTTGCACTGACGAAGAAAAACTAGAAATCTGGAACACCTTCTGGCTGCGAATTGGCCGTTAGCTTTGCCATCACAAGTACAGCCTGCCCAATATTTGAGACAGGGTGTGCTGTTATTCCTTGGGTTTTCACACTTGAGCCCGCTGGAATGATTGCATCTGTGAAGCCAAGGCGGGCCGCCTCTCCCAATCGGCGCTCAAGGCCCGCGACTCGACGAATATCTCCAGCAAGTCCCAGTTCGCCGATTGCAACGAGACCACTGGGAAGGGAGATATCCTTGACACTGCTGATGATTGCGAGTGCGGTTGCAAGATCAGTTGCAGGTTCGAGCAGTCGCATGCCACCGACCGTAGCAACAAAGCAATCCGCTGTGGAAAGTTTGAGTCCGGCTCGACGTTCCAAGATCCCGAGCATCATGGCGGTGCGGGAGGAGTCCAGCCCGCTGGTGACTCTACGGGGTTGAGGTGAACCGGATGGGGCAATCAGTGCTTGCACTTCAGCGACCAGTGGTCGTTTTCCTTCGACGGTAATGGTGACGCAGGTTCCCGGGACAGGGTGACTTCGATCGCTGAGGAATAAACCACTCGGGTCGGGGAGCCCCTGAATTCCGTCCTCCGTTAATTCAAAGCAGCCAATCTCGTCTGCTGGGCCGTATCGGTTTTTGACGGCACGAACCAGCCGAAGCGGTCCATGCCGGTCACCTTCAAACTGGAGCACCACGTCAACTAAGTGCTCGAGAGCCCGAGGTCCGGCAACGCTTCCGTCCTTAGTCACATGGCCCACCAGCACCGTTGTCATATTCCTTGATTTCGCGGCCCTAATGAGTGATGCCGCAACTTCCTTGACCTGAGTAACCCCGCCACCGACACCGTCAATGTCGGCACTTGAGATCGTTTGGACGGAGTCAACGATGAGAAGTGAAGGATTGGTCTGTTCAATATGACCCAAAGCGACCCCAAGATCTGTTTCAGCCGCCAGAAAAAGTGAGTCACTCAAGGCTCCAATTCGCTCTGCTCGCAACCGAACTTGAGCCGCTGACTCTTCGCCCGTCAGGTAAAGGACTTTGTGACCGAGTCGCGCCCATTGGGCGGCAACAGCAAGGAGAAGTGTTGATTTGCCCACTCCTGGCTCACCTGCGAGCAGCAGTACTGCACCTGGAACGAAGCCTCCGCCGAGCGCGCGATCGAATTCACTGATTCCGGTACTTTGGGATTGAGCAGAACTAATGTCAATGGAGCTGATCGCAAGGGCAGGTGATGTGGTTGCCCTAGCTTTGGTGGTCGCGGTGACTACCCCGACTTCTTCAACGCTACCCCAGGATTGACATTCGCCGCAGCGACCAGCCCATTTTCCGGTGACCCAGCCGCACTCGGTGCAGCGGTACTGAGGTGTTTTTGTGGTGCTTTTTGCCATGTCAATTCCTGAGCGTTAGTCCAGCGGGTCAGCGGGGTGAATGGAAAGCCCAATTCTGGCAGTTGCGTCTGACTTCTTACCCCTTTGATTAAAAGTTGTGAGGATTTCGTCTCGATCACGGCACAACCGGGCCAGTTCCTCATATGCTGCCGCACCGATCAGGGCCACTATTTCGTCCTTTGAGTTGATATAGACGGGTTCACTGGCAGTGTGTGCCTCCGTGTTTCCCGTGCAGTACCACTCAAAATCTGAGCCACCAGCTCCCCAACCTCTCCGGTCATATTCACCCAAAACGACGACCATGCGCTCGCGGCCATCCTCGTAGGTCACGTTGTCGTAGGAGCGACGCAAGGGAAGTTGCCAGCAAACGTCGGGCTTAGTTTCAATAAATGAGACACCTTCTTGCTCGGCTAAGTGATGCAGCGCGCAACCGTATCCACCCGCGAAATCCTCGGAATTGTGAAAAATGCAGGCGCCGTTAACTACTCGAGTTTTATCGGCGCCATCTTCTTTTTCGGTCCATCCCTTCTTGCCACGGCCAGTGTCGAAATTCTCCCACAATTCCGGGGTCAATTTCTTAACCCATTTGCCCACGCGTTTCTCATCTTTCTTTTCCGAGAAATGAGCGCCGTGAGCGCAGCACCCAGCATCGGGACGTTCCGCGTCTATCCCTTTACAACCCCTCCCGAATATGCAGTTGTACTTGGACATGAGCCAGGTCAGATCGCATCTGATCAACTGGTCGTCGTCGGCAGGGTCAACAAACTCGACCCAGGCTCTAGGGAAATCAAGGGGAACTTCAGGCATTACGCAAGCCTAGGTGAGTTATGCATTGGTTGAGCCACTGGCACCTTTGAGCAAGTGCGGCCCCTCCCGTTCGGGTACCGTGGAGCCATGAGTCTTGGGCACCCGGACAGTGCGCACTTCATGGGACTGACTCAAGTCGAAGTTAATCGGCGAATTGCCGCGGGTGAAACAAATGACGCGCCGGACGCGAACTCACGGAGCCTCACCAGCATTATCAAAGAAAATACTTTGACTTGGTTCAACTTCCTTATTGGGTCAATGTGGATTGTTATGTTGATTGTCGCGCCTTGGCAGGATTCCCTTTTTGGTTTAGTAATTGTGGCAAACACGCTAATTGGCACCATTCAGGAGTATCGAGCTTCACGGACGCTTGAAAAACTTGCAGTGATCGGTGAAGCGAAACCTGTTGTGCGTCGTGACGGCTCAGATCAAGAAATCAGCTCAACGCAAATAGTTCTAGGCGATCTCATCGTGCTGCGAACAGGTGATCAGCTAGTCGTCGACGGTGAAATAGAACAATCACAAGGCTTGGAAATTGATGAGAGCCTTTTAACAGGCGAGGCCGATCCGGTTGACAAGCATGTTGGGGACTCGGCCATGAGCGGTTCGTTCGTGGTGGCTGGCAGTGGTTACATGCGAGCAACAAAAGTTGGGCGTGACTCGTTTGCGGCCGGCCTAACAGAGGCAGCTAAGCAGTTTCAAATCACAAATTCGGAACTTCGCGACGCAATCAACAAGTTCATTAGATACGTGTCTTACTTCATACTCCCCGTGGGTATCGCGCTCCTTTTGTCCCAATTATTTCGAGCTAAATTGCCACTTGATGAATCAATCAGGGGAACGATCGCTGGAGTGGTCACGATGGTGCCTGAGGGACTCGTGCTTTTAACGTCTATCGCCATGGCTGTTGCCGTAATTGACTTAGCCCGAAAGCGAGTGTTGGTACAAGATCTACCAGCTGTTGAAGTTCTGGCACGTGTTGACACCGTATGCGCAGACAAGACGGGAACTCTCACAGAACCGGGCATGCGGGTGCAGGAAACCATTCCACTGGGTAATGCGGAGTTAGTTGATATTGAGGCGGCCCTTGGTGCGCTAGCAGGCTCGCAGCAAAATGCAAATCCCACACTGAGTGCTATTGAATCCAATTTCCAAAATCCCAATTGGCAAATTGCTGAATCGGTTCCCTTTTCCAGTTCACGCAAGTGGTCAAGTGCGACTTTTGTTGGTCACGGCACCTGGGTACTCGGTGCTCCCGAAATGGTGGATCCAAACAATAGGGAAATGCTTGCTATTGCAAATAGAAGTGCAGCGTCGGGTGCTCGGGTTCTGGTTTTGGCCCGGACTGGAGAGAGTGTTTCAGCTGATGAAAACCTGGGAATCGTTGATTGTGTGGCATTAGTCGTTATCAGTCAGACGCTCCGAAGTGACGCAGCTGAGACGGTCGCATATTTTCTCAGTCAAAGCGTAAATGTAAAGGTGATATCGGGTGACAATGCTGAGACGGTCGGGGCCATTGCCAGCCAAGCGGGTGTACCTGGTGCTGATCACCCTTACGATGCTCGCAACCTTCCTGACAATACTGACGAAATCGCTGAAGTACTTGCGACAACAAATGTTTTTGGCCGCGTAACTCCAGGGCAAAAACAAGCGATGGTCGACGCATTGCATCTGCAGGGAAAAACGGTTGCTATGACAGGTGATGGAGTCAACGACGTATTGGCGCTCAAAAATGCGGATCTTGGAATCGCTATGGGCTCTGGGTCAGGAGCAACGCGTGCGGTTGCGCAGTTGGTTTTGCTTGATGACCAGTGGTCTGTGATGCCAAGTGTGGTTGCCCAAGGACGAAAAGTCTTGGGAAATATCGAACGTGTCGCAGATGTCTTTCTCACCAAAAGTTTTTACGCAATGATTGTGAGCAGCGCAACGGTTATATTCGCTGTAGCGTTCCCGTTTCTGCCGAGACATTTAACATTGGTGAGCGCCTTAACAATTGGTATTCCCGGCTTTTTTCTCGCGTTAATGCCCAACACGGAGAGGTTCCGACCAGGGTTCTTCCGTCGGGTACTACTTTTCGCTGTTCCTGCAGGTGTGATCGCTGCAATTTCTTCGTTCACCAGTTACGGAGTAGCCCTATATTTTGATGAACCAATATTCAATGCGCAGTCAGCTGCGACCATCACTCTTTTCATTGTGACTATTGCCGTACTAGCCCAGTCAGCGAGACCATTCAATATAGTCAGGGCATTGTTAGTGGCCCTAATGGTCGCAGCTTTTGTCTCAGTGCTTTACATTCCGTTCCTATCAAACTTTTTTTTGTTGTCATTGGGACCGGAGCGTTACAGCATTATTTCGATTGTTGTCGGCCTGATTGGGGCAGCGGCAGTTGGAATCGCTACGAAAATCACTGATCATTGGAGGCGTGGACCGTGAAAATCGGACTGTCGACTTCTTCGGTTTACCCCGAGTCAACCGCGGCCGCATTCGAGCTTGCCGCGCTCACCGGCTACGACGGCGTCGAAATAATGGTCGGAATGGATTCCATGAGTCAGGACTCGACCGCGCTGAGAAATCTGGTCCAGCACTACCAGCTTCCGATAATTTCCTTGCATGCACCATGCCTCTTGATCACTCAGCGTGTTTGGGGCACCGACCCTTGGGGCAAACTTGACAGGGCACGAGATGTTGCCGAACTTGTCGGCGCTGCGAGCGTTGTTGTGCATCCACCATTTCGTTGGCAGAGAGAGTATTCCAAAAATTTTGAAACAGGGATTGCAGAACTGAACAGAAATTCCCCCGTCGGTTTTACGGTGGAAAATATGTATCCATGGCGGGCCGGTCCTGGATCATTTCCCGCTTACGCTCCCGACTGGGACATTAGAAAACAAGACTACGAAAATGTCACTCTGGATTTTTCCCACACATCAGTTTCGCGAACCGACCCCATTGAAATGATGCAGGAATTTGGCGATCGGCTCCGTCATATCCACCTAGCTGATGGAACCGATTCCGCTGCCGACGAGCATTTGGTGCCTGGCAGAGGCACGCAACCTGTCCGAGAGGCATTGGAATTTCTCAAACTAAATGGCTTCGACGGAAATATTATTTCGGAAATCTCGACACGCTCAGCAGTCGATCGCATTGAACGGATCGCTGACATCAAGGCCAGTATTGATTTCGTGCGCGAGGTGTTCCCGAGGAGCGAGGAGTAGGAAATGGCCCCAGAACCGGAAGAAGAAGTCGGTGGAATAGTGGGCGTTGCACGTTCCATGTTCCTCAATTCGGGTTACGCCCGTACGACTATCAAATCAATTGCTGCGGCAGCAGGCGTCGCTCCAACAGTGGTTTCAAACCTTTATTCGAATAAAGAGGCGCTGTTCGCCGCTGCCATGTCTTTCCCGAGCGATCCGCAAAAGGCGATTCCTGCACTTGTCGCACCTGGAATCCAAGGGATGGGCGAACGACTAGTGCGGGCAACATTGCAACTAGCGGCTGATCAGCAGGTTCGCGAGGACCTGGTTAAGGCGGCAAATGCCGGTCGTTCACTGAACTCGGGCATTGACATGTTTGCCGTGATAAAACCACTTTCGGACTACTTTCAAAGCGCGGTAGTTGATCGCGCACTAATTGTGATGGGAATCCCTGATGCGCGAATTAGGGGAGCGTTAATAAGTTCCTATTTAACTGGCGTGATCGCCTACCGCTATTTCTTAAAAATCGAGCCGCTATCAAGTTTGTCCCAAGAACAGGTGGTTGCATTGGTGTCTCCGTTAGTTCAAGATCTACTGGATCCAACAAAACCACTACCCGGTGGTGAGAAATGAAAAAAATTGGCGTAATTGGATCGGGTTCCATGGGCCGGGCGCTCATTTCTGGGTGGACAGACTCAGGAGCAGGCATCGTTGCCGTTGTGCGCGATGTTGAGAAGTACCAGTACCTTGAAAAATCACTCGGTATTGACGTCACCGATGACCGAAGCGCCCTCTTGGAGTGTGATGTCGTAGTGATTGCGATTAAACCTCAGTTAATCAAGGAGATACTGCACGAGTTTCAGCCCTACATTGCCCAGCATGCAATTGTGATTTCTGTTGCGGTGGGTATCACTACGGAGTTCATTGGGAAATGCTTCCCTCAAACGGCTGAAATTGTGAAAGCAATGCCGAACACTCCGTCGCAAATTCACATGGGTGTGACCTGCATCAGTGCCGGTGAGAGTTGTTCGGAAAGTTCAGTGATGGTGGCGCATGAGTTATTGAGTGCGGTCGGTGAGGTTTTTGTTGTTCCTGAATCCCAACAAGCCGCCGTCGGTGCAGTCTCGGGAAGTGGACCCGCTTACTTGTTTTTCCTCGCAGAGTATTTGCAGGCGGGTGCACAACAATTGGGCCTGAGTGCGGATCTGGCCGACCAATTAGTTCGGGCGACACTCCATGGTTCAGCACAGCTATTTGCTCAATCAGAGTTGACCGCTGCACGCCTGCGGACACAGGTGACATCACCAGGGGGAACTACCCAGGCCGCCATGGAGGTACTTGACTCACAGCGTGTCGGTGAAGCCATTGGCGCGGCGCTAGAGGCTGGCGTCGCTCGTTCAATTGAACTCGGCAAGAGCTGAACTTGGTTTTTGTGAAGTCTGGCATTTACATCCCCTGGGATGAAGAGCTCGTGCGCTACAACTTTGGACCGGATCACCCACTTGCCCCAATCCGCGTTGAGTTAGCCATGCGATTGGCCCAAGATCTTGGAATTATTTCGGGGGAGAATCTTTTTGGACCGGTCATTCCCGCCACGAACGAGCAACTCTTGCGGGCTCATAGTGCTGATTACATTGCGGCCGTAATCGCGGCAGGGGCGAATCCGCCGCGGGCTGAGTTGGGATTTGGTCTGGGTACCAGTGACAACCCGGTCTTTGCTGGAATGCATGAGGCTTCGGCTCGTGTTTCCGGGGCCACACTGATGGCGGCAAACGCTGTTTGGAACGGGGAAGCCAAACATGCGGTGAACTTGGCGGGGGGACTGCATCATGCGCAACGGGCGAGTGCGTCGGGGTTTTGCATCTACAACGATATAGCTGTCGCGATTTACGACTTACTCGAACAAGGAGCGCAGCGAATCGCATATATAGACATTGATGCCCATCACGGCGATGGAGTCGCAAATATTTTTTACGATGATCCACGGGTGCTGACCATCTCGATACATGAAAGCCCGGCCACGTTGTTTCCAAGAACTGGCTGGCCACATGAAACGGGCGGGACCAATGCTCCCGGCAGTTGTGTCAATGTCGCGCTACCAGCGGGCACCGGAGATCAAGGGTGGCTCCGGGCATTCGTCTCGACGGTTCCGCAGATCATCGATGTGTTTTCCCCCGAAATCATTGTCAGTCAAAATGGTGCAGATTCACATATTCACGACCCTTTGACCCATTTGGCGCTCAGTGTTGACGGTCAGCGTTATGCGTACGAATTGATACATCAGCTTGCTCATGGGCACGGGGGGAAACTGGTGGCGGTGGGAGGTGGAGGCTATGACGTTGCTGACGCCGTTCCCCGCAGTTGGGCGAATTTGCTCGCAGTGGTCACCGGGAGCAAGTCAGCAAAAGATGTTGCGGTTCCTCGTGATTATCTCGAATATGTAGAGCGCTCACTCGGTGGCGCGAGCACGAGTAGTCTCTCCGACGGGATGAAGCCGTGGCCTAAACCTATTGATCAAGGATTCAACAATCGGGATCCGGTCGATGCTTCCATCATGGCGACTCGATCGGCAGTTTTCCCGTTTTTTGGGCTGGATCCTGAAGTAAATTCTTGGTTTTAGCGTGTCCAATCGAAAATTTTGAACTTTTTGGGGTATCTGCTCGCGCCACTCCAGGTCGACCGACTATTGTTCGGTAGTCCTGACTCGGGAAATTTTCCCAAAAACGTCTATCGAAAAATGGAGCACCGCATGTCAACAGCAGCTTTTGGTGATGTTCGTTTTCTCACCGTGGCCGAGGTAGCCGGAGTAATGCGGGTCTCAAAGATGACGGTTTATCGTCTCGTACACAATGGCGATTTAACAGCCGTCAGGGTTGGTCGCTCATTCCGAGTCCCGGAGCAAGCAGTTCAGGATTACCTCCGCGATTCATACATTGAAACCGCATAAAGGTGTTCAGGTAGCCTCGCAACACAGGCAGTGAACGATCATAGATAGACTGCACTTCGCTTTACACCACATTTACTTCACGCACTTCAAGTAAGGAAATTATTAATGGGCTCAGTAATCAAGAAGCGTCGCAAGCGGATGGCTAAGAAGAAGCACCGCAAACTGCTGCGTCGCACCCGAGTCCAGCGCAGAAACAAGAAGAAGTAGTCGTAAGGCCCCTCCGCCGAGAAGTTTGAGATGGACAATCTCCCTAGCCATGCGGTTACCGGCGAGGCGCCTGTTCGTCACCATTTTGACAGGATTCTTGACCCGATTTACCGCGAGTGGTTCCGGACAAGAGTGATTGGTTCGGAAAATATCCCGGAACAAGGGGCAGCACTCATCGTCTGCAACCACGCAGGGGCTTTCGCAATTGATGCGCTGATGGTTGTTCATGCACTTGAAGTCAACTCAACGCGAGTTCTGCACCTTCTTGGTGCTGACTTTCTTTTCCAAGACCCCATGCGTGAAGTTATGTCTCACCTGAATGTGCATCCAGCAAATTTTGAGAGTGCCAATGAGCTGTTGCAGGCCGGAGCGTTAGTTGGGGTTTGGCCCGAAGGTGTTAACGGGGTAGGAAAAACAATTGAGCATCGGTATCAACTGCAGGGGTTTGGAAGGGCGGGATTTGCCAGGCTCGCTGCAATCAACAATGTCCCGATAATTCCAACCGCTGTAATTGGAGCCGAAGAAGCGTATCCACTGCTGGCTAGGGTCGAAGGAATACTTGATTGGGCTGGCTTTCCCTATTTACCGGTTACGCCTACTTTCCCGGCTTTGGGACCATTAGGGCTAATTCCATTTCCAAGTCGATGGACCATTTCATTTGGCGCACCAGTTGCCCCACCACAATCGGATAACCCCCTTGATGCTTTTGCTTGTTCGGATTACGTGCGTAACCAACTCACGCAAACGATTCGTGAATTACTTTCGCACCGTTCAAGTATTTTTTGAACTGCGCGCGACTCGTCCTAGGGCATAACCTGCTGTGAGTCCTGCCGCGATCCCCGCCGCGGTTACCGCTGCAGGAATCGCATTTGCGCGCAATTGAGCGCGCCTTCGAAAGTCGCTGACTTCCCAGTCCATCTTCTTTGCATAAGCGCGTAGTTCGGGATCAGGGTTAATTGCAGTCGGAAAACCGACCGTTGACAGCATCGGGATGTCATTTGCCGAGTCTGAATAGGCGAAGCACGTTGATAGGTCATAATGCTCACTAGCTGCTAGCGCACGTACGGCCTCAGCTTTTGCGAGCCCGTGAAGTGGGTAGCCAACTAATTGTCCCGTATAGATTCCATTTTCTGTTTGAGAAACGGTACCTAGTGCCCCTGTTAGTCCAAGGCGTCTAGCAAGTAGGTTGGCAAGTTCTACGGGTGTTGCAGTCACCAACCAAACATCAACTCCGGCATCAATGTGTTCTTGCGCGATGGCCAGAGTTCCCGGTATGAGTTTGTCCACCATTCGATCATCGAAAACAATTTCACTGAGCTGGGTGAGTTCTTTGACACTGCGACCTTGGACGAATGACAGGGCAGCGGCGGTTGCCGAGGCAACATCTTCGAGATCCTCAGATCCTGAGAGTACAAATTTCATCTGTTTAACGCCGAAACCGAAGATTTCCCGTCCGGAGAAATATTTCAGTTTGGCGAGGCCCGCTGCAAAGTGGAAGAGGGAAGCGCCGCGCATGATTGTGTTATCAACATCAAAGAATGCCGCAGTGGACGCGCTATGGCGCTCGCTGCTTCGCGAGTCGTAGGCTGCGGCGGCCGAAGCCACGCCGGATTCGCGATAGGCGCCTAAGACATTACTTTTCTCAGGGGCATTTTCCAGCGACACACGTCAAGAATACTCACCTTGTGTCCCCGGATCAGGATATGTGTCAAACTGCATCCGTGAACTCGTCAAACCGGCCCGGCCTCTTCAATGACGTTGTGACTGTTTCGGACTTCTTGGCGAATTCGGCGCTCAGTGATCCAGATCGGGTCGCATTAATTGAAGCCCATACCGGGGAACGCGTCTCGTACGCTGTTTTGGATTCGCAGGTGAGCGCAACGGCAGCAGCATTACTGGAAAGTGGGCTGATCCCTTCTCGTTCAGGAGACCGTGTAGCAATACTGATGGGCAACTCAATCGAGTTCGTGGTTTCCTATTTTGGAATTGTCCGCGCAGGTCTTGTTCCCATTCCTTTGAATCCCGGTTACACCTCACGTGAAATTGGCGAAATCTTGGAAATCTCTGAGGCAAAGGTTCTCTTGGTGTCCGCAGAGTTTGCTGAGTTAGGCGCAGACTCAGCTCCGGACTCTTGCCCAGCGATGTTGTGTCAGGAGATCACATCTAATCGTGATTCGATTCGCGCCTTTTTAAAGGAGTCGATCAAAAGTCTCATCCGAAAGCCGGAAGTCCAAATGGATTTTCCAAAGATTGCAACTGATGACCTCGGACTACTTTTGTTCACGTCTGGATCAGATGGAACTCCTAAAGGCGTAATGCTGACAAACGCAAATTTGGTGAGCAACGTCTCTGCTTTGTTGGAGTTGCGAAATCCTCCAATCGTGAGTGCGGAAGATACGATTCTGGCTGTTTTGCCTTTATTCCACATTTATGGCTTGAATACAGTTTTGACGATGGCGCTCGCTGCGGGCGCCTCAGTTGTAATTCTTGACCGTTTTGATGCATCCGAATCGTTGGAAGTAATTGCGCGGGAGCATGTAACCACAGTTGCAGGTGCACCCGCAATGTACTTATTTTGGTCGCGGGTTCCCAGCGTTGCTCAAGCAATGCGACCCGTCAGGCTGCTGTCAAGTGGCGGAGCCCCGCTACCCATCGAGGTTTTTAATCGCTTTGAAGAACTCACCGGTTTGCGAATTTTTGAGGGCTACGGCATGACTGAGACGTCACCCGTAATCACTTCGACCGTGGTCAATTCTCGGGCAAGAGCAGGTTGTGTGGGTCTACCCATTGCGGGAACAAGTATTCGAATTATGGCTGACTCGGGAGACGAAGCAGAGTTTGGTGATCCGGGTGAAATTTGGGTTAAGGGTCCTGGGGTTTTTCTCGGCTATTGGCCGGATCGAGACAACGGTCCGGACTCCGATGGGTGGTTTGGCACCGGTGACATCGGTTACCAAGATGAAGATGGTGCATTGCACTTGGTTGACCGCCGCAGGGAACTAATTATTGTTAACGGGTTCAATGTTTTCCCGCGCGAGGTTGAAGTGGCTCTGGAAGCGCTCGCCGATGTCGCTGAGGCAGCAGTTCTTGGTCGGCCCGATCCGGAAACGGGTGAGGCCGTGACCGCTCTAGTCGTCTTAGTTTCTGGCTCCACTGCGACCGCGGAATCCATTGGGGCAGCGGTTGCCCAAACTCTCGCTCGGTTTAAGTGCCCAACACGCATTCGGATTGTGTCGAATTTACCAAGGTCTGCGACCGGCAAAATCGCAAAAGGTCGACTCCGTGAGGTGTATGGGGTTGAGTCTTTAGGGGTTGAGTCTTTAGGGGTTGAGTCTTTAGGGGTTGAATCTTTAGGAACTGAGGTCACTGGTGAATCGGTTGAGCAAGATTGAGTGATTTACCGCGTGTGACCGTTGTTGGGAAGCCGGATTGTCACTTGTGTGAGCAGGCTATTGAAGTGGTATCTCAGGTGTGTCAAGAAACCGAGCAGGTATTCCAGGTGCTCTCAATTACTGATGACCCCGAATTAGCCGATATGTACTGGGAAAAAATCCCAGTGATCTTGGTAGATGGCCAACCATTTGATTTTTGGCGGGTCAATCGTGAGCGTTTAATTACCAAACTCAACCAATAGTTCGTTTATCGGACAACGGTGTCCGGTAATATTTGATATCTATTCACCTAGGTGAATAGAGTTCGCCTTCTTCACAAGGCCGCAATCACCCGTGAACGTGTCAGGTACATGTTCTCTGACTAGAGGTAAAAATAGTGACCCTTCCCAACCGCAAGGCAGGTGCGATACCAGCCGCAACTATTGCCCGACTACCGATTTATCACAGAGTGTTGGCAAGTTTTGGTTCGCAGGGCGTAACCACAATTGCAAGCGAAGAGTTGGCGGCGGCATGTGGAGTCAGTTCGGCCAAATTACGCAAAGATCTTTCCCACCTAGGTTCATTTGGAACCCGTGGGGTGGGGTACAACGTTTCTTATCTCACTTTTCAAATCGCTCGCGAATTAGGTGTTACCAAGTCGCGCGGTATCGTCATTGTGGGTATGGGGAATTTGGGCCGGGCCCTTGCGTCATACCGGGCATTTGGCGGCCGAGGATTTCACATTGTTGGGATCTTTGATCGAGATCATGAATTGGTCGGCAACGCCATTGATTGTGGACAAGAGTCCTTCACTGTTATGCCAGTTGGTGAATTACCGACGATTGTTTCCCAAAGTGATGTCAACATAGGAGTAATCACAACGCCAGCTGACTCGGCGCAAGAGATTGCAGACCTCATGATTCAGGCTGGATTGGTGAGCATCTTGAACTTTGCACCAGTCGTTCTTAACGTTCCCGAACAGGTAGAGGTCAGAAAAGTTGATTTGGCTGTTGAACTCCAAATACTGGCATTCCATGATCAAAGATCTGATTCGGTCCACAACTTGCAGGAGCAACACATCCATGCGGAGATCGCATGAGTACAACTGCACGAGGTACAAAGTCAAAGTCCAACGCAACATCAACTAAAGAGGCAGTCGAAGTGACATCAGAAAAAAAATCAGTGGTGAAGCGCGCAGCGAAACCTGCCGTTATCGAAGGAGTGGCGGTCACACCAACCGCCCCGCGAAAAAAGGCAACTCTTGGATCCATAGTTTTCATTGCGGCAGGTCCCGGCGATCCTGAACTATTGACAGTTCGCGCCCTTCGATTGTTGAAATCTGCCGACAAAATTGTCGCGGATTCACAAGCTTTGCATGTCGCGTTGGCTTATGTTCCCCAAGACAAGGTTGTGAGCACTCTCGGTGAAGATGAAGTCGAACTCGAACCAGCCGAGACTGCCAAATTGGTTCTCGACTGTGCACGCGAAGCCCAGTTGGTAGTGCGTCTGGTGATCGGTGATCCAATCATCTCGGGCCGTTTGATTCCCGAGATATCGGTGCTTCGCCGCTCCCATGCCAATTTTGAGATCGTGCCCGGAGTCAGCGAAGTCACAGGAATACCAGCCTTCGCGGGATTCAATCTCACGGGAGGAAAATCCAATGAAGTCCGAATTCTCAATGGAGCAGATTCGGGGATTGAGTGGGATGGCCTAGTAAATCCACGTGAAACTCTGGTGTTTCTCGAGAGCGGCGATTTAGTAGCCACAATCGCGGACAAGCTACTCAAGGCGGGACGTGATCCGTTAACGCCAATCGCGCTTACCCGCAACGGCACGACGGTAGATCAACGAACCACGGTGTCAACCCTAGGTTCAGTAGCTGCCCTGCTGAAAGGGTCAAAAGATTCTGGGCCAGGTTTTGTTGTGGTCGGTGAGGTAATCGACCAACGAGAGAAGTACAACTGGTTTGAAAAGAAAGAATTGGTCGGCTGGCGCGTCTTGATTCCTCGAACCCAGGACAACACTGCGGAAATGATTCAGGTGCTTAAGGCGCATGGAGCGGTTCCCAGTGAAGTTGCAACAATTTCAGTTGAACCTCCTCGTACTCCCCAGCAAATGGATCGTGCAGTGAACGGACTGGTATCTGGTCGCTATGCCTGGGTGGGTTTCACCTCGCTGAATGCTGTTCGCGCGATTCGGGAAAAACTTGAAGAATACGGTCTTGACGCCCGCTCGTTCTCCGGACTTAAGGTCGCAGCAGTGGGCGCTTCAACCATCGCGGCACTCATCGAATTTGGGGTCAAGCCAGACTTGGTCCCACCGGGTGATCAAAACACCACGGCACTCATGGAGGAATGGCCTCCCTATGACAGCCTGACCGATCCAATTAATCGAATTTTCCTTCCGAGAGCCGATATTTCAACGGATACCTTGGTGGCTGGCCTGACTGAACTTGGCTGGGAGGTTGAAGACATCACGGCATTTCGTACTGTTCGGGCGGCTCCGCCCCCCGCGCAAACGCGCGAAGCGATCAAGACCGGTGGGTTTGATGCAGTTCTTTTCACATCCAGCAGTACAGTTCGCAATCTTGTTGGTATCGCAGGCAAGCCACACGCAACGACGGTGGTCGCTTGCATCGGTCCACAGACTGCAAAGACCGCAGCGGAGCATGGCCTTCGAGTCGACGTGCTGGCGGAGGTCAACACCCCGCTTGCTCTTGTTGATGCACTCTCGGTCCACGCTGAAAGTTTGCGTGACGCTGCACTTGCTAACGGTGAGGTATCTTGGCGTCCAAGTCGTCGCAGGCCTGTCGCGCGACGCAAGAGCACGAAGTAAAAAACGTGGCAGCATCATCGGGTCACACGACCGTTCACCTGCTCCGGCATGGTGAGGTTTACAACCCGGAGGGCGTGTTGTACGGCCGCCTTCCAGGTTATTACCTCAGCGATCTCGGGCTGGAAATGGCTGAACGCGCTGCCACTGCGCTCGCCCAGCGCGATATAGCTACCGTCATTTCTTCGCCAATGGAGCGTGCCCAGCAGACCGCGAATCCGATCGCTCTGAGTCACAATCTGGCAATTGTCACTAATGATGATTTGATAGAAGCCGAAAATATTTTCGAGGGTAAACGAGTGAGCGTCGGCGACGGTGTACTCAAGCAACCAAAGACCTGGCCTCATCTGTGGAACCCCTTTAAACCTTCATGGGGGGAGCCCTACGACATCGTGGCATCTCGCATGAACGCTGCCATTGAGTCTGCGCGGCTTGCTGCACAGGGCCGTGAAGCCGTCCTCGTGAGTCATCAATTGCCCATTTGGGTCGCTCGGCTTTCGGCGGAGCGTCGAAGGCTGTGGCATGACCCGCGCTCGCGCCAATGCACGTTGGCGTCTCTAACATCTCTGACTTTTGACAACCAGGACTTGGTCGCCATAACTTATTCGGAACCCTCACGGGACCTACTTGAAAAGGCCAGCAAGATCGCTGGCGCTTAGCATGTAACCATGCGCGTTCTTCCTCGCTCGACTTCGCTCTTTGTGCCGGTTGTGATCTTTTTAGTGCTGGGCCTGAGCGCATGTTCGAGCGCTCCCGAGACGGGAGCGGGTTTCGTTTCGGGTGATGGCTCAGTGACAATTCTTGAGCCGGCACAACGTCAAATTGCACCTAGCGCGGTTGGTGTTGATCTCAATGGTGAACCATTGGCTCTCTCCGACTTCTCCGGTCAGGTTGTAGTTCTCAACGTTTGGGCCTCGTGGTGTGCTCCGTGTCGGGCTGAAGCCGGTGCCTTGGAGGAGGTTGCAACCCAATTCGATGGCAAGGGGGTGCAATTCATCGGGCTTAATACCCGTGATTCACAGGCCGCCGCGCAAGCTTTCACCCGGAATTACGGCGTGACGTATCCATCCCTAGTTGACACTGACGGTCGAATCCAATTACTTTTTAATGATTCACTGCCTCCTCAGGCGATCCCTTCAACAATTGTCATTGATCAGCAGGGCGGGGTGGCGGCTAGGGCGCTCGGTACCGTGACCGCAGCAACATTGCGGGCGATGATTGAGCCGCTCTTGGAAGAGCCGGGCACCTCAAGTGGATAGCATTTCTACTGTCGTTACCAGCGGTTCGCTACTGCTTGCAGCTTTGATCGCCTTTGCCGCAGGTGTACTAGCGTTTCTTAGTCCCTGCGTGCTGCCCCTGGCCCCGGGTTACATCAGTTACATAACCGGACTGACGGGCGCCGAACTCAGCGAGGGGCGTAAAGGCCGCGTTTTGCTGGGAAGTGTTCTTTTTGTTCTTGGCTTCAGCGTGGTTTTTGTCTCCTATGGCGCGCTATTCGGTGGTATTGGCTCACTCTTGTTGGAGTATTCCGACTGGATTAATCGCATTCTCGGAGTCCTGGTAATTGCCATGGGTTTGGCTTTTATGGGGCTGATTCCCGGGCTACAACGCGAGTATCGATTCCACCATGTGCCTAGATGGGGTGTTGCCGGTGCACCTGTTTTAGGAATTGCTTTTGGAATCGGCTGGACACCCTGCATCGGTCCAACACTTGCGGCCGTTCAGACTCTGGCATTCACCGAGGCGAGTGCAGCCAGAGGGGCTCTTCTCTCGTTGGTGTACTCACTTGGATTGGGATTGCCATTCATTCTGATTGGTTTGCTTTTCACTCGCACCGCGCGGGCGCTGAAATTCCTTAGAACACATAACCTTGCGATCATGAGAATTGGCGGCGCCATGTTGGTGATTGTCGGCCTGCTCTTGGTGACAGGTGCTTGGACCGAATTCACGATCTGGCTTCGAGTGACATTACCTGGATTTGAGACGGTGATCTAGTGAGCACAACCCTGCCCCCAATGTCCCAGCGCGGATTTTTGCGGTGGCTTTGGCGGCAACTGACCAGCATGAAGACTGCCCTTATTCTGCTGTTTCTGCTGGCGATCGTGAGCATTCCCGGGTCCTACTTTCCCCAGCGGGGGACGAACCCGATTCTGGTTGACCAGTGGATTGCCGACTACCCCAGACTCGGTCCGATCTTTGATTCAATTGGGCTCTTTGATGTGTTCGGTTCGCCGTGGTACTCGGCTGTTTACATCCTGCTGTTCATCTCACTCATCGGATGCGTTGTTCCAAGGCTAGGAGTGCACTGGCGAGCAATGCGTTCGCAGCCACCGCCCGCGCCAAAGAATCTTTCTCGATTGGGTGGAAGCACTTTTGAGATCGAAGGTGAGGTCGCAACTGTAATTGAGAATGCTCGCGAGTTACTCAAAAAGGATCATTGGCGAACCGTGATCGGTCAGGATGCCGACGGCAGCCGGTGGGTTTCCGCTGAGAAAGGATATCTACGCGAAACAGGAAACCTTGTATTCCATTTCTCACTGATCCTAATTCTGGTTGGTGTCGCAGTCGGTGGACTCTTTGGCTGGCGGGGGAACGTGATCGTTCGTGAAGGTGAAGGTTTTTCCAACACACTCACCCAATACGACGCCTGGGGCGGAGGCCGTCTGTCATCGGCTGAGAGTCTTCCCGAATTTTCGTTCACACTCGAAAGTTTCAATGTCGAGTTTGAACGCGGTAATGCCCAAGAGGGAGCTCCACGACTCTTTGAAGCAAAAATGATTGTCGATCGACCCGGCGTTGAAGGTTCCACAACGCACCTGGTGGAGGTCAACGAACCACTCGTGATTGATTCAGCCAAAGTGTTTTTGGTGGGTCACGGATATGCCCCCCACTTAATCGTTCGTGATTCGAAGGGGCAAGTCGTACTCGATGACCCGGTCGTCTTCTTGCCACAGGATGGAAACTTCACATCAACCGGCGTGGTCAAAGTCCCTGATTCAGAACCGCAATTGGGATTCCGAGGACTATTTTTGCCGACTAGTGCTATCACCGAGGAACTCGGACCACACTCGATTTTCCCGGCACCCGACGACGTTTCGGTCTTCTTTGGTGCTTGGGCAGGTAACTTGGGGCTGGATAGCGGAATATCGCAGAGCGTTTACACCCTCAATGTCGATGATATGACCCAATTAGGGCTCGAGTCCTTACAAGTTGGACAGACTTGGCGCTTACCCGAAGGGGCTGGCAGTATCGAATTAACGGGGTATGAGCGATGGGCCTCTTTTCAGATTGCCTCCGATCCTGGTAAGGAATTAGCCTTGATCGCCTCAATACTGGCAATAGTGGGGCTGAGCTTGAGTCTGTTTATTCAACGCCGCAGGGTCTGGGTCAAAATAGGTCAGGTTGTCGAGGTGGATCAGGTTACCGAGCAAGGTTCATCAGGCACGGTTAAAGTTGGCAGAGTTAAGGTTGAGGTCGCTGGCATTGCAAAGGCTTCCGGGCATGATGCGATCGAGCAGGTTGACAATATTGTCGAAACTTTGAAAGGGCAGACCGCTTAATGGACTTTATGAACAGCGTCGAATTAGTGCAATTAGCGGATGCTAGTAATAATTTTATCTATGCAACCATGGTGATTCTTTTCATAGCAACTATTTCTTTCTCGGTGTCATTTGCGGCGGGGCGCAGGCGAGTGCGGCGGGTAGAAGTGTCTCCACGCAGGGTGCTCGTCGAATCCAGTGGATCAGAGGTGCGTGAATCCGAGGGCTCTCTTGCCGAGCTTGATCCAGGTCGCCGCGCTGCCAACATTGGAATGTCCCTCACCTGGTTGGCCGGGGCGATGTTGCTCGTTGGGGTCATTCTTCGTGGAATCTGGGCAGGCCGGGTTCCCTGGGGCAACATGTACGAGTTTTCGATCTCCTCGGCGTTAGGTATTTTGTTAGTTTTCCTTGTGTGGTCAACCCAGCGAGACTTGCGCTGGCTGGGGCTCTTCGTAACGATTCCAACGCTGCTCACTCTCGGATTAGCAGTGACGGTTCTCTACACTGAGTCCGCCCAACTTGTACCCGCGTTGAAGTCCTACTGGCTCGTTATCCATGTATTTGCGGCGATAGTCGGCGGTGGAGCGTTTACGGTGGGTGCAGCAACAGCGGGATTGTCTCTCATATCGGGTAAGGGTTGGTTCACGCAACTACCATCACGTGAAAAACTTGAAGGACTCACCCACAAAGTTATTGCTTTTTCATTCCCCATCTGGACCTTTGCGGTTGTTGCAGGGGCTATTTGGGCTGAGAATGCTTGGGGTCGTTACTGGGGCTGGGACCCAAAGGAGACTTGGGCCTTTATCACTTGGGTGATTTTTGCGGCCTATTTGCATGCTCGCTCAACAGCGGGATGGAAACACCAAAAAGCTTCTGTGATTGCGATAGTTGGTTGGCTAGCCTTTTTGATCAACTACTTTGGCGTGAACATCTTCATCAATAGTTTGCACAGTTACGCGGGCGTTTAAAAGAACTTATGGTGTTGTGGTACGGCTATGGGTTTTGTTCGCGCCGCTTGCGCATTTTGTCCACCCAAACGTCGTCATCAAGTTTGCGGAGGAATTTAGGATCGTCATCGGGAGCCCCAGGACCTGATTTTTTCCGGTTCATGCCTCCTGCGGGCCACACTTTGCCTAGGACTAACCAAAATAGCCCTCCAAGAATCGGAAGTACGATGACGATTATTAGCCAGACATACTTGGGAAGTGTTCGTGTTTGACTCTTGGGGCTCCGCAGGACGTCAATAATCGAGTAAATATAGAAAGCAATTGCGAGGAGAACGCCCGCTACCCTGATCATGACCCTCCTTGCGTAAGTGAAAATCGAAGACTGTGAAACCTAAGGGTACGCCATGATCTCGATCCGCGTCGGGGTAGCGTGGCAGCGTGAAGAACAAGTCGGTTGCCTGGGTGAGTTACACCACAATCAGGTTAGCCCTGGTGGTACTAGTGTGGCTGGCGCTCCAGTTATTCACGCCCCTTCGAGGACTACTGGCAGTGGCCTTGGCTCTTTTGATCTCAGCGCTTTTCAGCATCCTATTTCTTAGCAAGCAACGAGATGCCATGAGTGAGTCTATGTTTGGTTTTTTCCGTAGGCTAAATGAGAGAATCGATGCCTCCGCGGCCAAAGAAGATTACCTAGATGCTGAGCCCCAAGCCCAACATGACGCCATAGATCAACAGGAGAATCCCGCTGGCCTTGAGGACGGGGATCAGGGCGGGCCCGCGGGAACCTCGACGAACTAACTTGATCGGCAGAAATACCCAAGGAATAGCTGCGAAGCCGAGTAAAGCCCATGGTCCAAATGGAATCACCAGGACTGCGGGCACCACAAAGGCCAAAATAATAGAAAAGGTATAGAGCGTTCGAGTTCGTTTATCACCTAGTCGAACGGCAAGTGTGCGTTTTCCGAATTCCGCGTCCCCCGGTATATCCCTCAAATTATTTGCGATCAAAATTGAACAGGCCAGAGTACCCACACCAATTGATGCGATGAAGGAACCGACCGTAAGTTCAAGTGTTTGAACATAAGCGGTACCCATGACGGGAACAATTCCAAAGAAGATGAAGACGAATAGCTCGCCAAATCCAGCATAGCCGTATGGTCGCGATCCACCCGTGTAAAACCAAGCGGCTGCAACGCTTGCAGCACCGACGATGAGCAGCCACCAAGCTTGTGTCAGGAGAACCAGTGTGAAGCCACTAGCCATGGCGATCGCGAACATAAGAAATGCGGCACGTTTGACTAGATGAGGTTTGGCCAGCCCCTGTCCGACAAGTCGAACTGGACCCACGCGTACGTGGTCAGTACCACGAATCCCATCACTGTAGTCATTCGCAAAATTCACTCCGGCTTGCAAGGCAAGTGCAACGACAAGGGCCAAAAGCGCTCGACCTATGTTCAATGAATCAGAATTCTGCGCGATTCCGGTACCCACTAAAACAGGCGCGATTGCAGCGGGAAGTGTCCGCGGCCTTGCGCCTTGTATCCATTCACTCGTGGTGGCCATGGGTCAACCGTAGAGGTTCATGATTGTGACCTGATCGAGTTTGCCATTTGGCAATGTTGGCAGTTGAGAAACAACACGAAAAGTAGGGATCGCGATGGACCCAAGCTGTAACGCGATTTGGGCGCGGATATCGGCCGATATATTTTCAAATTCGGTTGTTTCAGCAACCACCAGTGCCGTCAAATTAGGAAGCACGAAGCAACTATGTATGGCGGAATTAGTTTCGATGATCTTGACAATTGCCATTCGAGAAACATTTACTCCGTTGATCAGCACAATGTCATCGAGTCTGCCGAGAATTTCTAATTTGCCAAGGGAATTCACGTTGGCGTAATCATCCGTAGTAAACGAGCCATTGAAAGGCATGAATGCTGTTGTTTCTGTTGGTCGGTAACCCTGCGCAATACTCGGTCCGTGAATGGTGATTCGGGAGTTATCTGGATCGAGAGTGAAGTCGGCTCCCGGGCCGCTTACTCCGCTAAAAAAACACCCACCAGCACTCTCGGTCATGCCGTATGTGTACGTGATGTTAAGACCCAGGTCTTGGGCCTGCAAGAAGTCATTTGTGGGGGTTGGGCCACCGCCAATCAAAATGGCCGCGCACTCGTTGAGTGCGTGAGCGCCGGCCTGTGAGCTCAGCAGTCGTCTCAGTTGAGTTGGAACGAGTGATACAAAGATGGGTTCGTTTGTGAGCTTTGCGACTACATGTGCGAATTCATCAGGATCGAAAATTGAGCCACCTGCAACGCTTTCCAAGGCGACCGGCACGGTTCCCGCGGCAATCGAGCGAGATAGGACGTTAACGCCAGCGATAGAAGTTACGGGCAATGCGCAAACCCAGCGAGGGCGTGCATCGAGCAAGGCTCCGATGGCCGCACCCGAATTAACATATTCATTCATGGCGCCCAGTTGGGTTGCGCTGAGTTCAACTCCTCGGGGGTTCCCGGTGGATCCCGAGGTTGTCAAAATGGCGACGCTTTCACTTTGACAAGGAGCATCGGGATTGATTGCTGCTCGGATGGCACTTATCTGGTGTTGCGAGTAATGGCGGCTCTGTTGCGGAATAGGTGCGAAAACCCTATTGCTACTAAGGGCAGCGTTAAGGGCGTCGAACGCTGCTTTCACACCGGAACTGCCCGGAGCAATCTCAGTAAGTTCAATTTTGCTGTTAGTTGAGTCGGCCACGATGCGAGAGTAGAAGATGCCGGTAATCTCAGGACATGGACACTCGAAAACGTTATGAATTGCCGCCTGTCGCCCCAGCAGATTCACCGGTATGGACTGATCCATCACACTCGTCTAGTACACCGGCCTGTGAATGGGAATTCTTCGGAGATTTCACCGATATCACCTATGGACTTGGCACCGGCGCTCACCAGGGCATCGCAAAAATAACGATTTGTCGTCCGGAAAAGCGAAATGCCTTTAGACCCCAGACCCTGTTTGAACTAAGTGACGCTTTTAATGCTGCCCGCGATGACGACCGCGTCGGTGTCATTATCTTGGCCGGCCAAGGTGATCTTGCCTTTTGCTCTGGTGGGGACCAAGTTATTCGGGGCAATGATGGATATATGGGTGACGACGAAGTTGCCTCTAAAGGAATTGGGCGCCTGAACGTCCTAGATCTGCAAGTGCAGATTCGCCGATTGCCCAAGCCGGTAATAGCGATGGTGGCAGGTTTTTCGATCGGTGGTGGCAACGTGCTGAACGTGGTGTGCGATCTCACTGTTGCCGCTGACAATGCACGTTTTGGTCAAACAGGACCACGGGTCGGATCATTCGATGGGGGATACGGCTCAGGATTGCTCGCAAGGATTGTTGGGCAGAAGCGCTCACGTGAAGTTTGGTACACCTGCAATCAATATGGCGCGGAGCAAGCCTACGACTGGGGTTTAGTGAATGAAGTCGTTCCGATTGAGGATCTAGAGATTGCTACCTGCGATCTCGCAGCCAAGATTCTGACGATGTCACCACTGGCATTGCGCATGCTTAAGGCCTCACACAATGCGGTCGACGATGGCCTCGCCGGAGTACAACAATTAGCAGGGGATTCGACTCTGCTTTTCTATATGACAGAGGAAGCCCAAGAAGGCCGCGATGCCTTCAAGGAAAAACGCGAACCCGATTTCAGTCGATTCCCCAAACGGCCATAAGAACTTAATAACGATGGTGTCTGCATTCCCCCAACTGGAATTCTTTTCGTTGACGTTACGGGAGAAGTTTCGGGGATTGAATACACGTGAAGGAGTTTTGTTGCAAGGCCCCGCTGGCTGGGGTGAATTCAGCCCATTTCCCAACTACACGCCTGAACAGGATTCCCTCTGGCTCAGGGCCGCTTTGGAATCAGCGTTTGTACTTTTTGATTATCCGAAAGATACAAGCATCGGTGTTAACGCGATCATCGGTGACAATGAAGACCCCTATCGGGCAAGCATTCGAGCGCTCGAGGTATTCGGTTGTACTACCGTCAAGATCAAGGTGGGCCTTGACGTGGCCAGTGACGTGAAACGTTTCGAGGGAATTGTTCGTGCCTATAGCGAGGCACAGAAGCTGGGTGACTTACGAATTCGCCTAGATGCCAATGGGCGCTGGAGTGTTCCACAAGCAAAAGACACCTTGTCCGAATTGAATTGCGCGTTGATTGAATACATTGAACAACCATGTCAATCGGTGTCAGAACTGAGAGAGCTTCATCGAAAAATTAATGTTCCTATTGCCCTCGATGAAAGTATTCGAGTTGACGGCCAGTATCAAATAAGCGATTTCGCTGATTTAGCAATTATTAAAGTTTCCCCGCTGGGTGGCATTAATGCGATAGAGGAGTTGATTGAGAAATTGGACGTACCGGTTCGAATTAGTGGCGCACTTGAATCCAGTGTTGGCCTGAGTGCATCACTATTGGCGGCTCACACATTTGCTCCTCATGAAGTTGCCGGGCTCGGTACCGGCATGCTCTTGGCAACGGATCTGACCGGCGAACCCGTGGTCCCCCATCTTGGTCGTATCTTGGTCAAGCGTTATGAACCGAGCAGGGAGAAAATCAGCGAATCTGGTCTCTCACCCGATCAGCAAGGGTTGTGGGAGAAGCGGATTGCTCGTGCTTGGGCTTTAATCCCGGTCGCTGTACTCGCGTCCTTGGGGATAGACAATCGGAGTATGCAAGGCTAGGGACATGGAGCCATCGGTCGCCCAAGCCAAAGTGATGGTCGACGAACTCATTCGATGCGGTATCACAGACGTTGTACTTTCCCCCGGCTCTCGCAGTGCGCCCCTCGCATTGGAACTTGCGGGAGCGCATGCTCGACTCGAACTTCGATTACATGTGCGCCTTGATGAGAGAGTTGCCGCATTTGTTGCATTGGGTTTGGGTAAGGCAACAGGAATACCAGCTGCGGTCGTAACAACATCTGGGAGCGCAGTTGCTAATTTGCTCCCTGCGGTTATCGAAGCCGATCACTCCTACGTACCCATGCTGCTCTTGACCGCCGATCGACCCCCGCAATTGCGTGGGATTGGTGCAAATCAAACCATTTCGCAGATGGCAATATTCGGACCACATGTTCGATCCAGCGTTGATCTTGCAACCGCAACAACGGCAGAGGGTCAAGTGAAGTACTGGCGCTCAGAAATCTCACGCGCTGTTGGGATTGCAACCGACTCTGTGAGTCCTGGCCCAGTCCATCTCAATATCCCCTTCGCCGCCCCACTGGTGGGTGAATCCGACGACATGTGGAGTGAAGATTTGGACGGTCGCCCTGACGGACGTCCTTGGGTTGCCGATGCCCGGTTACTTGCCGCCGTGAGTTCACCCCTTGATGAAATAATGACTTTTCTTGACGAAGACGGCGTTGTGCCCGCGCGTGGATTGATCGTGGTTGGGGACCACAACGACACGGACTTCATTGACATGATTGACGAACTCAGTGACGTAATCGGTTGGCCAATAATCGCTGAACCCAGTGCCAACCTGAGTCGGGCTGATCTGACCCTCTCACATGGTCACTTACTTGCGTCGGATTCTTCATTTCGCGAAACACACATTCCTGAATTGGTACTCACAATTGGAAAAGTAGGTTTGTCTCGAGGTGTGCTAAAGCTCATCGAGTCGGCCGGGATCCACATTGCGGTTGATAGCCATGCGCATTTCGCCGACCCAACTCGTAGCGCAGACCTAGTCATTGCTGCTGTCCCCCTTCCACCGGAAGAGTGTGAAGTTGACGGTGAATGGTTGGAGGAGTGGCAACGGGCCGATATTTTGGCTGCGGCCGCGATTGAGACGGTACTCAATCCTGAAGAACTCACCGGGATGCAGATAGCTCGAGTTGTAACTCAGCTATTGCCTGAAGCCGGAACTCTTTTCCTGGGAGCCTCGTCAGCGGTTAGACATGTCGCTTCATTTGCGGCTACCAGTGTTACCGATTCGGCCATTTTAGGAAATAGGGGAGTTTCCGGGATTGACGGCTGCGTTTCCACTGCGACCGGGGTAGCGATCAGCGCAACGGTCGAAGGTGATGGATGCGTAGTCGCTTTAGTTGGTGACCAGTCTTTCCTCTACGACACCAATGCTCTTTTAATCCCACCAACTGAAGGAAAAATTAATCTTGTGATTGTTGTCATTGACAACAACGGTGGGGGAATTTTTTCAAATTTGGAGCAAGGTGCACCGCAATATGCGAAATATTTTGATCAGGTCTTTGGAGTGCCACTCGATATTGATCCGACCCTTGTCGCCACCTCGCTCCGGGCCAATGCCGTAACCGTCACGAGCGAAGACGAATTGGCCGAGGCGCTCGACACGGCGATTGACGGTGGCTTGCATGTAATAACCGCCACGAGCGTTGACCGAGTTCGGGAGAGTGAAATTCTTGTGCACATTGCACAGGCAGTGCATGAAGCACTTTCGGGGGGCTGAGACCTGTGGTCGCAGATTCAACGCGACAGAAAATTCTTCGCGCTGCAACCGATCTGTACGTTACTCTCGGTGTTCTTAATATTTCACGGCGTGAAATTGCAGAGACTTCCGGCTATTCGGCAGGCACGGTAACGTCAGTTGCAAAGAATCGTTCGGAATTTCTGCGACTCGTGATTTCCTCTTTGCCCTATTCATCCGTCACAAAAAGTTTTGATGTAAATCTAGATTCAAGTGAGAATCACGCCCTGCATTTATTGCTATCGGCTTCACGCGATGTTTGGGGAGACCCGGCTAGCGCATGGGATTCGATCGAACTCGCAGCTTTGGCGGGTGCTCCTTTTGATCCGGAATTGCGCGAGGTCCTAGCGAAGCGGATTGAGCATCGCTGGATGAAATCCCGTGCAATAGTGCTCAAAATGCGGGAGCACGGCCTCATTGATCCAACAGTGGATATTGACTCGGTAGTCCTGCATATCATTGCCGTAGGCATCGGCATTGCAATGTTGGCTCCGGTGTTACCTGTGAGTGTCAGCGAGGCTCATTGGAACGCATTGAGCGCTCGACTACTTGAGTCTTTGGCAGTAACGGACCCGGTAATTCCTCATCCGGGTGATCTACCAAACTTTTGGCGAGTGCGAACGACTCTCGAAGGCAAACCCAGTGCTACGGCCAGACTTCTCCGTGTGCTGTCGTTACTCAACGTTGCTGTCGTTCAATTAACTTCGATTGATTTGCCTAGCGAGGATCAACAGATTGACGCCATCATCAAAGCTCCGCAGAACATGGACCGAGCGACGCTTCGACAGGCCATTGACTCAGTGGGCAAAGACGTCATTGTCGCCAACGGAAATGAAAATGATGCCATTGATGTTGCAACTCGAGTTCTCAGGCTCAGCAGTGTTCTGGCAACTACTCCCGCATTTGCCCCTCAGGCGGCAGCGGATCTAGTGCTTGCTCAATCTTGGGAGGTAGTCGAGGCGACAAGCGGGGAGAATTCCTCGGAACATGTCCTTCGGCTTCAATGGACATTGGATCACCATGTGATTTTGCGTAGGCAAGCCGCACCATTTACCCAAGTTGAGTATCAACGCGCTTCGGCATTACTCGAATTGGTCGAAGCCCTAATCACAGCAAGTGGGGTAACGAGTGAATTCGGGTGGGTTGAAGAATTGACAAACAATAATCCAGTGTTGGTTCGATTGGCACGCCCCGAAGACACGTTGGCGGTTGAACAACTTCACAAAAGATCATCAGAGAAATCCATTTATCAGCGATATTTTACTCCGAAGAATACGTGGCGCGAAGAGAATCTACGCCGGGTGAGTGGCGGGCACAGGGGTATAACTCTTGTAGTTACCGACCGAGATAACCAATTAATGGCTTTAGCAAACGTTTTCCCGCTTTCCGCCACAGACTTGCACACTGGGGAAATTGCCTACCTGGTAGAAGACCAATATCAGGGTCAAGGAATCGGGAAAATCTTGCTTGAACATTCTCAGGATTTGGCGGCTAGGTTGGGCTACACCAAATTAGTAGCTTACGTACTCAATGACAATGCTATCATGCGCAAAATGTTGCTCAACCAAAATTGGAATCAGGTACCCGCGCCGGAATTTGGGCCGGGGATTATTGCATTTGAAAAGGTGATGTCACACTAACCGCTTTCGAGCGCATCACGCACTGGGGCAAGTTTCGCTGCTGACTCGGCAAGCTCGAGTTCGGGGATTGACCCAGCAACGATTCCGCATCCAGCAAATGATCGGACTGTATTAGCTCCCTGGTCAATTTTGGCGCATCGAAGTGCAATCCCAAATTCACCGTCACCGCGTTGATCAAACCAACCAACTGGACCGGCATAACGCCCACGGTTCATTCCTTCCAACTCGGCGATTACCACTTTGGCACGTTCAGTCGGAGTTCCACACACCGCGGCCGTTGGATGCAGCGATGCCACGAGGGACAAGATAGGTGCCTCGTCTGCAAGTTGACCCGTGACATCGGTTGCGAGGTGTTGAACGTTCGCCAGCTCGAGAACGCGTGGCTGCTCGGGAACGTCGAGGTCAGTGCAGTGGGTTGCTAACGCTTTTGCGACGGAATTGACCGCATACGCGTGCTCCGCTAAGTCTTTTTGACTCCTCATGAGATCAGAAGCCAAGTCTGCATCAGTTCCTTTGTCCCCTTGACGCCTCACCGTTCCTGCCAAGACCCGACTTGTTACTAGTCCACCGGTTCGTCGAACGAGTAATTCAGGAGTGGCTCCAAAAAGATCTTCCACGACAAATGTCCAGCACGTGGGATAGGCATTTGCTAAAGCGTTGACGAGAAAGCGAACATCGAGGGTCCCATCAATGTGGGCAATCAAATCACGCGCGAGGACCACTTTGTCGAGTTCACCGGCCGTGATCCGATTTACGGCAGTCGCAACGCACTGCTCCCACTCCCATGGCTGAACGCTGCCCTCCGCCCAGCGGACCGCGGAAGGTCCGACAGGAACTGAAACGGGAGGTAGGGCGGTGCTTGCTGAGCCAATTGTTGTCATCCACGTTTGGCCGCCACGCTTACCGATAACGACACTGGGTACCACAACTTCGGAGAGATTGTTAAGGTCGAATGCAAATGAAGCGAAGGCGACGGGGCCCGTACCGGGCAGGCTCACGGTGTCCTCAATATGAGCATTGGTGAGAAGTCGATTCCACCAGCGTTGCGTGCGTGAGAAGGTTTCGTCTCCACGAACTTGTAACCTGGCGGCGACCCCCCAACCGATGAGCCCCTCACCGCCACGAACCCAAGCCAGAGGCTTCTCAACGGGCAAATGCCGTAAAAGTTCGACGTCATGATCAAGTGCGCGGGTACGAAACGTTAAGTGTTCCTGATCGGGCAAAGCACCCGACTGCTCAATCGCGCTCATTCGTGGAGCCTAGGGCCAGCCGGTTAATTCGACCACTTGGAACTGAAGTTCGCACTTAGCGTGATCTCTGACAGACTAAGCGAGTGCCTAGGGCGAATTTGGATAAGGACCCAGCCGAAGTTGCGGCGATGTTTGACGCGGTAGCCGCCAAATACGACGTGACTAACGACATATTGGCTCTGGGGCAAACCCGTCGTTGGCGTAGCGAGGTTCGAAAAGCCTTGGAGCTGGAACCGGGGCAACTAGTTCTTGACATAGCCGCTGGCACAGGAACATCTACTGCGGCCTTTACCGCCACTGGCGCAAAAGTCATTGCTGCGGATTTTTCATTGGGAATGCTTGAAGTTGGAAAAGACCGAAATCCCACGATTCCCTTTGTCGCGGCAGACGCTCTAGCGCTGCCGTTTCCCGATTCAACGTTTGACCGGATCACGATATCTTTTGGACTGCGTAATGTCGCTGATCGAATGGTGGCCCTGAAAGAATTTCTGCGAGTCACTAAGCCCGGCGGGTTGGTCGTGATCTGTGAGTTTTCCCATCCCACGTTTACACCCCTGCGAAAGGTGTACACGGAGTACTTGATGGCTGCGTTGCCCGTACTTTCAGATCGAGTCTCATCAAATCCTGACGCATATCGGTACTTGGCGGAATCAATCCGTGCTTGGCCTACTCAAAGGGAATTGGCAACTGACATTGCTGAAGCTGGTTGGCACGGGGTCCGGTGGCGTAATTTCACCGGTGGAATCGTGAGTATCCACCGGGCGGTCGCTCCTAAGGATTAACCACTATGCTTGATTCGATAGTGAAGGAATTCACAATCGCTCAAGTTCAGTCGGCGCAATCCCGGCCGAAACAGTTCCAGTCGTAGAGCATGTGAAAGGTCGCGCGTGAACGTCTACACACCGATTTTGGTGCTCGGAATCTTGGCCTTCGGTTTTGCCGTCTTTTCCATCGTGATAGCCAGTTTCACTGGACCAAAGCGCTACAACCGGGCGAAATACGCTGCTTACGAATGCGGAATCGAACCAACTCCACAACCCATGGGTGGCGGACGCTTCCCCGTGAAGTTCTACCTCACGGCCATGATGTTCATCATTTTTGATATCGAACTTGTTTTCCTCTACCCCTGGGCAGTTTCAGCCGATGCACTTGGCGCATTTGGACTGATCGCAATTTTCCTTTTCCTGATAAATTTATGTTTGCCATATGCATTTGAGTGGCGCCGCGGCGGATTGGAGTGGGATTAATGGGTCTTGAAGAGAAGTTGCCCTCGGGAATACTGCTCACCACTGTTGAACAAGTAGCCGGATACGCACGCAAAGGATCACTATGGCCGGCCACTTTCGGTTTGGCATGTTGCGCGATTGAAATGATGGCTACGGGTGGCCCGCGTTATGACATTGCCCGATTTGGAATGGAAGTTTTCCGGGCATCACCCCGTCAAGCAGATCTCATGATTGTTGCCGGCAGGGTGAGTCAAAAAATGGCACCGGTTCTTCGCCAAATCTATGACCAAATGCCCAATCCCAAATGGGTGCTTGCCATGGGTGTGTGTTCATCAAGTGGCGGAATGTTCAACAACTACGCCGTCGTTCAAGGTGTGGACCACGTCGTCCCCGTCGATGTATACCTACCCGGATGCCCACCAAGGCCTGAAATGCTGATTGATGCAATCCTGAAAATCCATGACGAAATCCAAGACATGAAGTTGGGCGTCAATCGTAAGAAACAAATAGTCGAACACGAGCAAATTGCTCTGGCTGCACCATCGGTATTGGAAATGAAGGGGCTCCTTCGATGACCGAACTTCCCGTAGTTCCCGAGGGCATCGCTGAAATTGACCTCGTAGGTGTCCGAAAGGGCGCATTTGGTACGTCTGGATCGGGTGACACAAGCGGTTTCGGTGGTTTGGTCTCGCCGATTGTTATGCCGGGCGCGTCACTGCCACCCTTCGGCGGATGGTTCGACGAAGTCGCTGAAGAACTTGCACTTTCATTGCTCGACGCCGGAGTAAGCGGAGCAGTTGAAAAGATTGTTATTGATCGTGGCGAAATGACTTTTTTTGTTAAGCCCGAAAACCTGATTGCTTTCATGACCGAGTGCAGGGACGAGCCAGCACTTCGATTCGAAATGTGTACAAGCGTCAGCGGAGTTCATTTCCCTGAGGAAACTGATCGTGAACTACACATTGTTTACAGTTTGCTCTCGCTCACCCATAATCGTCGAATTCGAGTTGAAGTAACGATTCCCGACTCCGACCGCCACATTCCCTCACTTGTCGGGCTTTACCCGTCCGCGGATTGGCATGAGCGCGAGACGTGGGACTTTTTCGGAATTATTTTTGATGGACACCCAGCGCTGACGCGCATTCAAATGCCTGATGACTGGGTGGGGCATCCACAACGTAAGGACTATCCACTGGGCGGCATCCCCGTTGAATACAAAGGCGCGAGTATCCCCTCACCAGATCACCGGAGGTCGTACAACTAATGACTACCACCGACTTTACAAACGTGGACCCTTTCTCGGGTTCTTACGACACAACAGAAGGAACCGTTTACAACCTTGGCGGAGGCGACTGGGATTCAATCGTCGGTGCACCTGAGGGCGAGAACGAGCGGATCGTTGTCAACATGGGACCCCAGCACCCATCCACACACGGTGTGCTTCGCATGATTTTGGAACTTGAAGGTGAAACGGTTGTCGAAGCTCGTTGCGGAATTGGCTTCCTACATACCGGAATCGAAAAGAACATGGAGTTTCGAACCTGGGTCCAAGGTGTCACCTACGTAACTCGCATGGATTACCTGGCACCGATGTTTAATGAAACGGCCTACTGCCTTTCTGTTGAGCGACTACTCGGTATCGAGGATCAAATTCCCGAACGTGCCAACGTAATCCGAGTAATGATGATGGAACTGAACCGCGTTTCCTCGCACTTAGTTGCCCTTGCAACCGGTGGTATGGAACTTGGGGCTCTCACCGCGATGATTTTCGGTTTCCGCGAGCGCGAGCTTGTCCTGGATATTTTCGAGATGGTCTCCGGATTGCGCATGAACAGCGCCTATATCCGACCAGGTGGAGTGGCCATCGATTTGCCAAATGGTGCTGAGGAAAAAATCAGAGAAACAGTTGTTCTGCTGCGCAAACGGTTGAAGGACACCTCCGATCTATTGGTGGACAACGCGATCTGGATGGGACGCACCGTTGGGGTCGGGTACCTTGACCTCACCGGTTGCATGGCTCTCGGCATCACGGGCCCGGTACTGCGAGCAACCGGATTGCCACATGACCTTCGCAAGAGCGCGCCGTATTGCGGCTATGAAAACTATGATTTTGAAGTTCCCACCCAAACCACTTCTGACGCGTACGGCCGTTTCCTCAATCGAATTGCCGAAATGCGCGAGTCACTCAACATTGTTGATCAGTGCCTTGACCGTTTGGTGCCAGGTCCGATCATGATTGCGGACAAGAAAATTGCTTGGCCATCACAACTTTCCATTGGCGGTGACGGGCAGGGTAATTCGCCCGAGCACATTCAAAAAATCATGAGTGAGTCCATGGAAGCGCTCATTCACCACTTCAAGTTGGTCACCGAAGGTTTCAGCGTCCCTGCTGGTCAGGCGTATGTCCCCATTGAATCGCCACGAGGTGAACTTGGCGCACACGTTGTGAGCACCGGTGGTACTCGCCCGTACCGCGTTCACTTCCGGGATCCATCTTTCAACAACCTGCAAGCCGTCGCGGCAATGAGCGAGGGTTCCATGATCGCCGACGTGATCGCCGCGGTTGCAAGTATCGACCCCGTCATGGGCGGAGTGGATCGATAAATGTCACAGGAAAAAATGTTCCAGAGAGACGAGCCAAACGTGATAACTGAATCAACTCGCATCAAAATGCGGGAGCTGGCCGGGCGTTACCCGAATCCTCGTTCTGCACTCTTGCCCATGTTGCACTTGGTACAAGCAGAACAAGACGAAGTAACGACAGAAGGCATTGCCGCTTGCGCGCAAGAACTTGAGATCACTCAAGCCGAAGTAACAGCGGTAGCAACGTTCTACACCATGTACAAGCACAGTCCAGTCGGAAAACATCACATCGGTGTGTGCATCAACACTCTGTGTGGACTTCTCGGAGGTGACGCTGTTTACGAGCGTGTTGCCGAGAGATTAGGCGCTACTCACAACGGTCCATCCGCCGACGGTAACTTCTGGCTTGAGCGGATCGAATGTCAAGCTGCCTGCACCCATGCACCGGTCATGACTGTTGACTGGGAATTCATGGACGATGTAACCCCACAAAGCGCCGTTGACGTGATTGACAAACTTGCCGCTGGTGAAGAAGTTTGGTCAACCAGGGGACCAATGATTCGTGATTTCCAGGCAACCGAGCACACGCTCGCGATGGCTGAAGATGACCTCGCAACTATTGGGAATTGCGTCGACGAAAAAATGCTTGCTGGTTTGAAAATTGCAAAGTCTGGAGCGCAGCAATCATGAAATTGACACCGGTTATTACCGAGCATTGGGACGACCCAGAGCTGTACACACTCAACGGTTATAAAAGCCATGGTGGTTACGAAGCTCTTGCTAAGGCGCTCAAGTCGGACCCTGACTCGATCATCGCCACTGTCAAAGACAGTGGGCTGCGCGGGCGTGGGGGAGCAGGTTTCCCAACCGGATTGAAATGGTCATTTGTTCCACAAAATGACGGCAAGCCGCATTACCTAGTGGTGAATGCCGACGAATCTGAGCCGGGTGCATGCAAAGACATCCCGATCATGATGGCGAACCCGCACGCACTGCTCGAAGGCGTGATTATCAGCTCATTCGCTATTCGGGCAAACCATGCTTTCATTTATATCCGAGGTGAGGTGCCAGCAGCGATTCGCAAGGTTGCTTTTGCGGTCAAGCAAGCACGCGAGGCAGGTCTCATTGGGAAAAACATTCAGGGATCTGGTTTTGATCTTGAGGTCACGGTTCATGCTGGCGCGGGTGCATACATTTGCGGCGAAGAAACCGCACTCCTTGATTCACTAGAAGGCTATCGAGGACAACCTCGCTTGAAACCACCGTTTCCAGCTGTTGCGGGGCTTTATGCATCACCGACGGTGATTAACAACGTCGAGACAATTGCGAACATCCCTTACATTGTTGATCGCGGGGTTGAGTGGTTCCGTCAATTCGGAACTGAAAAGTCCCCCGGATTCAAAGTGTTTGCAGTGTCGGGTCACGTACAACGACCGGGAATCTATGAAGCGCCATTGGGAATCACAATGCGCGAACTACTCGACTTTGCTGGTGGCATGCGCCCCGGTGCCGAAGTAAAGTTCTGGCTCCCCGGTGGGTCAAGTGTGCCCATGTTGACAGCAGATCACCTTGATCTCCCTTTGACTTACGAAGCAATGGTCGAGGCCGGGTCAATGCTGGGGACGGGCACCCCCATGATTTTTGACCAAACGGTGTCAGTTGTGAAAGCTGTTACCCGCTGGCTTGAGTTTTACAAGCACGAGTCCTGCGGCAAGTGCACACCATGCCGCGAGGGTACCTACTGGATCACCGGGGTCCTTGAAAAATTTGAACACGGTCATGGCACAAGTAGTGAAATGGAAACCTTGACAACATTGTGTGGACAGATCGCAGGGCGTTCATTCTGTGCACTCGGCGACGCTGCAGCAACTCCATATCCGGCTGCGATTAAGTACTTCAGCGATGAATTCACAGCCGCGACTCACACCAGCGCGGATGACCAATTTGATCCATTAGCTTCATACGTATTTTCGGGAGCGCGCGCCTAATGACCGTTACAAATCACACGGAAAAAACTGACCATGTCAATGTGGTCATCGACGGTATTGAAATGGAAGTTCCTAAAGGAACCCTTGTCATTCGGGCTGCTGAACAAATCGGTATTGAGATTCCTCGCTTCTGTGATCACCCTTTGCTCACCCCTGTTGCTGCGTGTCGTGCCTGCCTCATTGAAATTGACGGAGTTCCCAAGCCCCAACCGGCGTGCGCTCAAGTGCTCTCCGAAGGGATGAATGTTCGAACCCAACGTTCTTCGGAAATGGCGCGGATTGCCCAAGAGGGCGTTATGGAATTCCTGCTCGTAAATCATCCATTGGACTGCCCCGTGTGTGACAAGGGTGGCGAGTGCCCATTGCAGAATCAGGCAATGACCGTTGGTCGTGCGGAGTCGCGCTTCGAGGGTGAAAAGCGCACCTTTCCTAAACCCATTAATGTCAACGCTCAGGTACTTCTTGACCGCGAGCGCTGTGTTTCGTGCGCTAGGTGTACTCGTTTTGCGGAGGAAATCGCAGGGGATGCATCCCTAGAGTTACTAGAGCGTGGGGCTCAACAACAGGTCGGCACCGCTAATGACGAGCCATTTGAATCATATTTCTCCGGAAACGTCGTACAGATTTGTCCCGTTGGTGCCCTAACAAGTGCGTCTTACCGATTCCGTTCGCGGCCATTCGATTTAGTGTCTGTTCCTACGACATGCGAGCACTGTGCATCAGGGTGTTCACTTCGCACCGATTACCGCCGCGGCACGGTCACCCGACGCTTGGCATGGGATGACCCGGAAGTCAATGAAGAGTGGAGCTGCGACAAGGGCCGATTCGCTTTTGCATATCTTGCAAATGGACGTATAGATTCGCCACTCATTCGTGAAAATGGGGAACTTCGCTCGGCATCTTGGCCGGAGGCCATGCACTTTGCTGCTGCGGGACTTGCTGCTGCAGGAACATCAGCGGTCCTTGTCGGTGGCCGAGCAACCATTGAAGACGCTTATGCCTATTCTAAATTTGCCCGCGTTGTTTTGGGTACTGACAACCTAGATTTCCGGGCACGAGCTAGTTCAACTGAAGAAGCAGAGTTTTTGGCGGCACATATAGCCGGAACAACGTTAGATGTCACCTACGCCGATGTCGAAACAGCCTCCCAGGTGCTCCTCGTCGGATTTGAACCCGAAGATGAATCACCGATTCTTTTCCTGCGATTGCGCAAGGGTGTCAAAAAAGGTGTTACCGTCCACACAGTCGGTCCGCTCTATTCACTGGGAAGTGAAAAACTTTCGGCACATTGGATTAAAGCAAACGCAGGTTCAGAAGCACAAGCAATCAAGGGCCTTGATTCAGAAGTCATCAGCGCACTTGACAGCAATTCGATTATTTTCGTCGGAGAGCGAGCAGCTTCCAGTCCGGGTGCGCTCAGTGCAGTTTCGCAATTGGGCGCAAAAACTGGTGCACGTATTGCCTGGGTGCCTCGGCGCGCAGGGGAGCGGGGGGCACTCGAGGCGGGTGCCTTGGCCGGCCTGCTTCCTGGCGGTCGACCAATTTCTGATCCGACCGCTCGCACTGAAATTGCACAAGCCTGGAACATTGATGCCGATTCCTTGCCAGCTGTTGGGGTCACCGGCAACGAACTGATTTCGGCAATTGCGCAGGGCTCAATTAATGCATTAATAACGGCGGGCGTGGATCCTTCCGATCTACCCAATGGCAGTGAACTTACTGCTGGAATCGAAAATGCTGATTTTGTTGTCGCGCTGGAGAATCACCACTCGGAAATCACGCAGCGAGCAAGTGTCGTATTCCCCGTGGCCGTCGTGACCGAAAAATCCGGATCTTTCATGAACTGGGAAGGGCGTAACAAGCCTTTTAGTGCGGCTTTTCGGGAGGCACTGACCCTCACCGATGCTGGAGTGCTCTCAATGTTGGCCAGTGCAATGGATGTCCAGTTAAATGGAGACACTCGCGCACTGCGCAAGGAGATGAATTCACTGCAGCCCTGGTCGGGATCGCGGACCGAGTTGAAACCGCACGCAGATTCCGTACCTGTCGGGACCACATTGGCGACTTGGCGCCTGCTCATTGACTCAAGTGTGATGCAAGAAGGTGAACCACACTTGGCGGCAACAGCGCGCCCGTCTCTTGTGGCCGTCAGTTCTGCAATGTTTGAACAGTTGGGGAAGCCTGAAGTCATTACGGTCACCGGACCAAAGGGCTCAATTACATTGCCAGCGCAGGTTGCAGAGGTATCGAGTGAAAGTGTGTGGCTCCCGATGAACTCACCGGAATCACACATATATGCCCAACTTGGTTGCGGATATGGTGAAGTCGTTACCGTTAAAGGAGGTGCCGCATGAGTGGATCTTCATTCGGTTTTTTTGGAACCGACCCTTGGTGGATGGTAATTCTCAAGGCTGTCGCCATTTTTGGAATGTTGGTTGTCCTGACTTTGTTCACCATCTGGTGGGAGCGTCGGGTTGTCTCGCGCATGCAAAATCGAATTGGCCCGAACCGGGTTGGTCCCGCTGGTTTGTTGCAGTCCCTCATGGACGGTTTCAAACTTGCTTTCAAAGAGGAGATTATTCCTAAGTCGGCACACGTCGCCGTTTACTGGATTGCACCGGTTATCTCAGCCACCGCAGCTTTCTTGGCTTTTGCGGTCATTCCTTTTGGCCCAACAGTTTCAATTTTCGGGGTTGAAACACCACTGCAACTGACGGACTTCCCCGTGTCCGTCCTCTACGTCCTGGCCATTGCCTCGGTGGGTGTTTACGGCTTGGTCTTAGCCGGTTGGTCCTCTGGCTCGACCTATCCACTCCTGGGAGGGCTGCGCTCAACCGCTCAAGTGATTTCTTATGAAATCGCGATGGGTCTCTCATTCGTAGCGGTTTTCCTGTTTGCAGGTTCCATGTCAACCTCGGAGATCATCGCAAAACAGCAACCGATCTGGTTCGCTGTTATTTTGCTTCCCTCATTTTTGATCTATGTCACATCGATGGTGGGTGAAACCAACCGTGCACCCTTTGACCTTCCTGAAGCAGAAGGTGAGCTTGTCGGTGGGTTCCACACTGAGTATTCATCACTGAAGTTCGCCATGTTTTTCCTCGCCGAGTACATCAACATGGTGACAGTTTCGGCGTTGGCAGCAACTCTTTTCCTCGGCGGTTGGCTGGCTCCATGGCCGATTTCGTTGTGGGATTCCGCAAATGTTGGTTGGTGGCCAATTCTTTGGTGGCTGCTTAAGGTTCAATTGTTCATCTTCATGTTCATTTGGCTGCGTGCCACCCTCCCACGATTGCGTTACGACCAGTTCATGAAATTTGGGTGGAAGATTTTGATTCCTGCGTCCTTGGCGTGGATTTTTATCGTTGCAATAGCTCGTGTTTTCCGTGACGACTTCGCTTTCAGTAACCAGCAACTTCTTATTGTCGGTGCCGTGGTCATCGCGGTGTTACTCGTCGGCTCTTGGCTTCTTCAGGTCCGATCTGACCGCAAGCAGGCAGCTATCGACGCTGAGCGTGAGCAAGAGCTCCTCGTTCCCTTTGACGCGATGGGCGGTGGTCATCCTGTTCCACCAATGCCAGGACAAGTACTTGCTTACACACCGCGTCGGATACTTGCAGCACAGTCCCTAGCCTCGCAAGTAATTCCTCCAGCTTTAGATTCAACCCCAACCGAGGAGACTCCAAATGCTTGAGCTACCAGCCGCAGTTCGCGGATTTGGCGTGACCTTCGGAACTATCTTTAAAAAAGTAGTCACCGAGCAATACCCGGAAGATGCAAGCAAATACCCACCAAAGCCGCGTTTTCATGGCCGCCACCAGCTCAATCGTTGGGCCGACGGTTTGGAAAAGTGCATTGGATGTGAACTTTGCGCGTGGGCCTGTCCAGCTGATGCAATTTTTGTACAAGGTGCGGACAACAGTGCGGAAGAACGTTTCTCACCCGGTGAGCGATACGGACGGGTTTACCAAATCAATTACACCCGTTGTATTTTTTGTGGATTGTGTATCGAAGCGTGCCCAACCAGAGCGCTGACCATGACCAATGAATTTGAATTGGCCGACAACAATCGTGCTGATCTTATTTATGAAAAGCAGGATCTCTTGGGACCGATGCTCCCCGGAATGCTGGCGCCGCCTCATGAGATGGTGCCAGGAACGACCGATAGTGACTATTACGCAAATAAAATCACCGGGTCAGTTCCTGAACAAAGCGGTCCTCAGCAAAATAACTCCCAAGAGGGCGCCCCCGAACAAGGTGGTGCTGAATGAGTATTGATGGCGAACTCATTGTCTTTATCATCTGCGGTGGCCTATCTGTCATTGGCGCGCTCGGCATGGTGCTTTCGCGTAAGGCTGTACATTCTGCGCTTTTCATTGCGATGGTCATGATCAACCTTGCAATTCTTTACATTGCAAACTCCGCCCCATTCCTGGGCATGGTTCAAATCATTGTTTACACGGGTGCAGTCATGATGTTGTTCCTGTTTGTCCTCATGGTGGTGGGCGTCGACTCTTCGGATTCCTTGATTGAAACTATTCGTGGGCAGCGACTCTTTGGCATCTTGTTTGGAGTGGCACTTGCTGTTCTGCTCATTGGTGGAATCGGAAGCGCCATGGCTGACAAACCAGATATCGGATTGAAAGCGGCCAATGACGAGTTTGGTGGCAACGTCGAAGGTATCGCCAACTTGATATTTAGCGATTATCTTTTCGCATTCCAAGCAACGGCGGCCCTGCTTATTACAGCCGGCCTTGGAGCTGTGATCTTGACACACCGTGAGGCCTGGAAGCCAAAAGCAACTCAGAAGGAACTTTCCGTTGCTCGCTTCATGGTTGGTGCGGGGCACCCGGGTAACAAGCCAAATCCAGGTGTGTACGCCCGTCATAATGCGGTAAACACCCCAGCAATTTTGCCAGATGGCTCACTTGCACTGGACAGTGTGCCCGAGCCCGTGCGTTCGCGTGATGACTCGTTGATCGTTGACCATCGAGTTGTGTCGACCGTTGTTGAACTGGTTGAAAGCGAGGACCAGAACTAATGGATCCCATCTATTACATCTACCTGGCGACACTGCTGTTCAGCATTGGCGCGATCGGTGTACTCGTTCGCCGTAACGCAATTATTGTTTTTATGTCGGTTGAGTTAATGCTCAACGCTGCGAACTTAGTGTTCGTGGCTTTTGCCCGCATGAACGGCAATCTTGATGGTCAAACCGTCGCATTTTTTGTCATGGTGGTTGCCGCGGCCGAAGTCGTAGTTGGCCTCGCGATCATCGTTCAAGTTTTCCGCACTAGGCAGTCAGCATCAATTGATGAACCGAATCTCCTGAAGTACTAATAAAAATAATTAACCACTGAACACCGAGGAATAGGACCAGACGTGACCGTTATGCCAGCAGAGGGGCTTTTCTCCCTTATGTGGCTTCTCATTGCGTTGCCATTGGCAGGTGCGGCAATTTTGCTGTTTACCGGTCGGCGTTCCAATGCATGGGGCCCCTACTTGGGAGTGCTCACCGTAAGTGCATCAGCCGTCCTTGGTGTCCTGCTCTTAATTGAGATGATGGGGCTACCAACCGAGGATAGAACTATTACTCAGGTTGCCTATCAGTGGGTTTTCATTGGCAATTTCAGTGTTGATTTGGCTTTCCAACTTGATCAACTCTCCATGGTTTTCATTCTGCTGATCACAATTGTTGGATCCTTGATCCATATTTACTCGCTGGGGTACATGGCCCATGACCCTGACAAGCGCAAATTCTTTGGTTATCTGAATCTTTTTGTTGCCGCGATGCTTTTGCTCGTAATGGCAAATAACTACTTGCTTCTCTACGTCGGGTGGGAAGGCGTTGGTGTTGCAAGTTACCTTCTTATTGGTTTCTGGCAGCAGAAGCGTTCGGCCGCCGCCGCCGCCAAGAAAGCGTTCATCATCAACCGCGTAGGCGATGTCGGCCTAAGTCTTGCCATTATGTTGATGTTCGTAACCTTTGGATCCGTCACTTTCTCAGACGTATTCGGCTCCGCTACCCAAGCAAGTGAAGGGACCCTGACCGCGATCGGGCTCCTCCTGTTGCTGGCAGCAGCTGGCAAATCGGCCCAGTTCCCATTGCAGGCATGGCTCCTCGACGCTATGGAAGGTCCGACACCTGTTTCAGCACTGATTCACGCAGCAACAATGGTTACGGCAGGCGTGTACTTGATTGCGCGTAGTAACGTGATTTACAACAACGCCGAAATAGCCGCAATGGCTGTGATTATCGTTGCATTGATCACGATCTTCATGGGTGCAATTATCGGTTCGGCAAAAGATGATATTAAGAAGGCACTTGCCGGGTCCACCATGAGCCAGATTGGATACATGATGCTGGCGGTGGGACTTGGCCCCATCGGTTACGTCTTTGCAATCTTCCACTTGCTCACCCATGGAGTTTTCAAGGCAGGACTTTTCCTTGGTGCTGGCTCGGTGATGCACGGAATGAATGACAACGTCAACATGCGTCGTTACGGTGCACTGCGGTCAGTCATGGTGATTACCTTCATTACCTTTATGGCTGGGTACCTCGCCATCATAGGTATTCCACCATTCTCAGGCTTCTGGTCAAAGGACGAAATTATTCACGCGGCCTTCGAGCGTGGTTGGTTTATCGGTGGGGCCGCGGTACTTGCGGCAGGTATAACCGGTTTTTACATGACCCGAATGGTCGCTATGACCTTCTTTGGTAAAAAGCGTTGGGAAACTGATGCTCACCCACACGAGTCACCAGCCGTCATGACAATCCCACTCATTATCTTGGGACTTGGCTCAACCTTCCTAGGAATGGCGCTGCTGTTTTGGGGAGATATTGAAGCCTGGTTGGAGCCGGTCGTTGGTTACGAAAGTGAACCAACACCTCTTCCCACAAGTGCCTACATTGGAATCACTCTGGCATTCGTCATCGTTGGATCGATCATTGGTTGGATCACTTACGCCCGACGTGAGGTTCCCATTGAGGCACCGCATGGCAACTGGCTCACTCGCGCAGCGCGCAAGGATTTATACGGTGACGCGGTCAACCACGCACTCGTGGTGGCCCCGACAAATTACGCAGCTAGGGCACTCGTCTTCTTTGACGCTCGCATAGTCGATGGTTTTGTTAACGGTTCAGCTGCGATCGTGGGCGGGCTTTCCGGCCGCATGCGCCGAACCCAATCTGGGTTTATCCGATCGTATGCATTGTCCATGGTGGGTGGAGCCGTCTTAGTGCTTCTGGCTCTAGTGTTGGTGAGGATCTAGTGAATACGTATCCGTGGTTGACCACAATTGCCCTACTCCCACTGGTGGGCAGTGTGATTGTTGTTCTTTTACCCAAACACAATGCCAAACTTGCCAAAAGCGTTGCATTGGCGTTCTCACTGGTAACCCTTGGCGCGGTCATTGCAATGTCACTGAATTTCGAGGCGAATTCAGAAGAAGTTTTCCAGTTTGCTGAAAGTTACACCTGGATACCGTCCTTCGGCATCAACTTCTCATTCGGAGTCGATGGAATCGCACTGGTCCTGATCGCGCTGGCCACGACTTTGGTCCCCGTTGTGATTTTAGGTGGCTGGAATGAAGCCTTGGAGTCGCAGGGAAGTGTGAAGGGCTACTTCGCGCTGATTCTGGTTCTCGAATCACTCATGATCGGTGTTTTCGCTGCAACCGACGTTTTCTTGTTCTACGTCTTCTTTGAAGCAATGTTGATTCCGGTCTATTTCATGATCGGTCGTTACGGCGGTCCGCAAAGATCTTATGCGGCGGTAAAGTTCCTGATTTACAGTTTGGTTGGCGGGTTGTTCATGCTCGCCTCACTGATTGGACTTTATGTAGTTTCAGCACAGATCACGGGAACAGGAACATTTGACTTCACCACTTTGGTCGGTCTTGATATTGATCCTGATATTCAGAAGTTACTCTTCCTCGGGTTCTTCTTCGCATTTGCAATTAAGGCGCCGCTGTGGCCATTTCACACTTGGTTGCCGGATGCAGCGGGTCAAGCCCAGCCCGGAACATCGGTGCTCCTTATCGGCGTTTTGGACAAGGTCGGAACTTTCGGCATGATCCGCTATTGCCTCGAAATTTTTCCGGCCGCAAGTACTTTTTATGCACCGGTCGTGATCGCAATTGCTCTGATCGGCATTTTCTATGGCGGATTCGTGGCTCTCAAACAGACCGACATGCGCCGACTCTTTGCTTACTCGTCCATGTCCCACTTCGGTTTCATTGCTCTGGGAATTTTCGTTTTCACTTCCGTTGGTCAATCCGGTTCCGTGATCTACATGGTCGCCCACGGTTTGAGCACAGCAGGATTATTCATTGCAGCGGGTTATCTCATGTCACGTCGAGGCGGCTCAGCGCAACTTTCCTCATTCGGAGGAGTTAACAAGGTCGCACCGGTATTAGCGGGCTTCTTCTTGATCGCTGCCTTGTCAAGTTTGGCCTTGCCCGGAATGGTCTCCTTCATTGGTGAGTTCATGGTTCTCTTGGGTGCCTTCCAGCAATACATGTGGGTTGGCGCATTAGCCACAGTTGGAATTGTGCTGACGGCGGCTTACGTCCTGAGGGTTTATCAGAAGAGCATGACCGGACCACTCAATCCCGAGTGCGAAGGAATGAAGGATCTCAACGGTCGAGAGATCACCGCACTGGTACCCATCGCCGCTTTGATCATTGTGCTTGGTGTTTTCCCCGCGCCCTTACTCAACGTGATTAATCCGGCTGTTGACCGAGTCATGACCACCGTTGGTGTGAGCGACCCGGAGGTCACTTTTCCAATCTTGAGTGTCCCAGCATCCAATGAAGGGGGCTCGGAGTGAACACATTCACCGCACCGGAGATCGACTACGTAGCCATTGCGCCTATTCTCATTGTGGCCGTCGCGGCGTTGCTCTCAGTGTTGACCGAAACCTTTTTGCCTCGTTCGGTTCGCCGCCCCGTTCAAATGATTTTGACCTTCATTTCATTAATTGGTGCCCTCATCGTTCTGGTGATCAACCGAGACATTCGAACGATTACCGGTGGGGGAGCCGTTGCAATTGACGGTCCAGCCCTTGTACTTATGGGCACGATCCTGGTTCTTGCCTTGCTCAGCGCATTCCTGGTTTCTGAGCGATCCTTGGATAGTTTGGGAGACTCTTTCGCTCCGAGTGCTGCAGCTCTTCCAGGATCCGTCGATGAACGAGAGTTTTCTGCGCGCGGCTACTTCCAAACAGAAATTTGGACACTGT
>JAFMCP010000103.1 GCA_017857705.1 Candidatus Nanopelagicales bacterium | reverse complement strand
TCAACGCGCGTTTGTTCAGGTCGACCACACTGATCACCATTTGCTCGGCTCCACGTGTTGCTGCTTGCGCCTCGCACTCGGCCACGAGCGCTTGACCCACCCCACCGCCCCAAGTCTCAGGCGAGATGGCGAGGAAGCGAAATTCGTACTCGTTCTCGTGACAGAGCATCGCCGGACTCGTGCCGTCAGGTGGACACAAACAGATTGTGCCGACAATGTCACCGTCAACTTCGGCTACCCACGTGTATTCCAACCGTGAACTCACGTCACTCAGTTCACGAGTGTAAGGAGATTCTGCGGAGAGGTGACCGCCAACGACGTACGCATTAACGAGCAGTTCACCCACAGCAGTTGCTTCAGATGAATCGATCGGTCGAATGATCACGAGGGAACGGTACCGGCACTGCCATTCCACTTTAACTCTTGTGTTGATTCGCCGTCAGGTGAGACGAAGGATCCTGGGCGCAAAAGGTAATGAACTCCTAACATGGCGGTGTGAACGGACGCTTACCGAGTCGACTCGGCATCGCTTTGATTGCTGGCCTGTGCTCGTCCTTGGGTGCATGTTCTAGCGGTTCCGGTAGTGATGCCCGGGCCAATGATTTCGCTATAAGGGCGTGCGCTCCGCAGGCGGTTCAGCCACGAGAAGGGTTCAATCCCCAAACTGCGAGCGTCAGTGAATTATCCAAACTCGCTGATACGGCAATGAGTAGGAGTGAATTGGCAGATCAAGCCGCGGCCTTAAACGAGCGATGGTTGCTGCTTTCAGAAGTTAGCGCGGCTATCTCAGCATTCGCGCAGCAACTGATTGAGGCACGCGAGGAGGGAGCTATGTCATTGAGCATGTGGGACGATTACAAATCCGCCAGCAACACCTACCTGGCCGAATGTCGATCCGCGATGAAAAACTTTTCCGGCTCCTTACTCGAAATGGACAGTGTGGTCACAGCTCAGTAGGTCCTTTACACCTAGTCAGCGTCGCCCACGCTTTTCGGTGATCTGGCTTACCCTGAATTTTTAGATCAGGCGGCAGCACTGATCCATTCACTCGGGCGCAATCACCCGCTATTCGACACAAATAAGCGACTTGCATGGTCCTGCGTGAAGGTTTTCTTGATCATGAATGACGGTGAACTCACACAAGGAATCCTCGGGTTTAACGCCTTCACAAATTTAACTCCTTCACACATCACCCAGGTTGGCACCATTACTGCGCAGCCACCGCTGAATTAACACCGATTGATTCCACGGCAAAATCTTGAAGACTGTACTGATCCAGCAGTTCCTGGTAAATACCGTTGTCAACCAACTGTTGAAGCCCAGCTTGGATCGCTGTTACAAGTTCGGTTTGGGTTATGCCAACACCAATTCCGATGGGCGTTGCACTTAAGCCAGCAGAGTCATCCCCTAGGCGAATAACCTCAAGTTCATTTCCGGTGCCGTAAGCCGCCGCGGTTGGCATTGCGTTAAGTGAATCGGTCAACCATGCGTCAACTACACCGGTGCCAACAGCAGTGGCGAAGGAAGCATCACCCAATGGGTCAACATCTGCAATTGTGATTGAAGTGCCATCGGGGCACTTAGCGCTTTCAGTGGCAAGGAGTTTCGCTTGAAGGGAGTCGGTCCACGCTCCCACATTAAGACCGCAGAGGTCGAGGAAACTTGCAATTGCGTTGGGGTTTCCAGCAGGAACAATAATGTCGGACCCGCTGCGCAGGTAATTAACCATGGTCATTGACTGCTCCCGTTCCGCGTAGTCACTCAATTGCGCCATGGCAACGTCGATTTCACCGGCATCCAGTGCCGGCTGCAATCCCAGCCACCCGGTGTTGTCGTAGCGAATTTCGATTCCGAGTTGTTCCCCGAGTGCGGCGGAAAGATCCGCTTCAAATCCCGAGTAGGTGCCGTCATCGAGTTCGATGAACTGTCCTTCACGAGCAAACTCTGTACCAATGGTCAGGTATCCCTGATCCACGATTTCCTGCGGTAGCGCGGCAGAGTTTGAGCCCGAGTCAGAACCTCCGCAGGCCGTCAAAGCACTTGACAGCACGAGTACGGAAATCATGGCGAGGGATGTGCGGGGAATCTTCATGGAAATGGAACTCCTTGGTGTGGGTGCTCATCGGTGGGAACTTTGCCGGGCATGAGCATATGTGGCGCACGTGCACGTCAATACCGTGTTTCCACGGTAACCCTGACCAAATTCGGTTGGTCTTCTGGTCTTTGGCCTTCTGGTCTTCCGCGAGAAAGACCAGTCATTGAACGTTCATGGCAATTCATTGATTGCGGTAATAGGGGAATCGACGGAATTTGTCCACCACACTTCTCGGACGACATGGTTTGCGAGTCGCTGGGGGCCACGTGTTCATCTGCATCGGGAATCATTATTAATTATGAAATGGAGAAGTGATTTCGATGAATATATCTGAACATGTAACACCCAAACTTGTTTCTGGTTGTGATTCAAAGTGAAGCGGCTCGTTGTTATTGCTGTTCCAGTTGTCGCAGCGCTCGGTCTTGCCGGGGGAGCCTACGCACTGGGTGCAATCAGTGTGTCCGCGCCTATTTTTCCCGTAGTTGGACAAGCGTCGATTGAGGTTTGTGACAGCGATGGGGTCGCTACCACCTACACCTACGGCAACTCCAGCGCTAAAGGTGTAAAAGTTGAAAGTGGCACCATTTCCGGAATTGATAGTGCTTGCAAGACGGCAACAATGGAGTTTGTGGATTCCTCCGAGGCAATCGTTAAGTCATACAGTGGTGCTGTAACTAGCGGATCAGCAACGGTCTCCACAAACATTTTCACCAATGAATTCGATTCCGTCCGAGTCATTTTGGCTCCATGATTTTCACTATGAGCGTCAAGCCAATCTTTGAATGAGTCCGTCTGTTCAGCCTGTTCAGCCCGTTCAGTCGGATCGGCGTGCTGTAGCTGAGACTGTGACATCTAGCATCGAGCCGATTATCAGTGAAGACATTTTGTCGACTCACAGGTCGGCGCAGGCAATCAGATCCCATTGACCGGCACGACACCTCTACAGGTGGCCGTGATGTTAATGAAAAAGTGAAGTATCCACATCGTGCGGTTGCGATCAGGTACGTCCGCGAACGGTTTTCCACCAACCCTCGGTGACATCAAAAACGGTGATCACAGCGATGATCCACGCGATCAATGTTGGGACGAGATCTACGAAGGTTCCGAATTCACCGGCAGTGATAGCGGCTGTGAACTCGGGGTTGAGCAATTGATCAGAAGCGATGAGATATATCGCCGAAAAAGCAAAAGAAAGACTCAGTAGGGAGTTTGCTCCAGCTAGGGGGATAGTCCACTTTCCCGTGCGGTACTTGATGATTTCCAAGGTGATGCTGGCCAGAAGGATGATGGTCAAGACAGGAATCCACGACGTGCTCAATTCTGGATTGAGAATCGGAATCGATGCGCCACCCAGATCTAAGGATTCTTGGTAGGTCGGTTGCCACAGAAGGAACAAGGCTAAAAGGGAGAGTCCGGTGATCGAAGCCAGCGTGTCACCCAGACCAATGCGGTTGACGGTCATTTCTGGGAGGTCATCAAGGTCCCACTCAGAAGCCAAATCAGAAGCAACCGATGAGCCATCCGTGTTTCGTCGGTCGATCACCGCGAACACCAGGGTGACCCAGAAAGCGACCTGAATTCCAACCATGAATCCTGATCCCAATGCGGAAAGAACGACGTCCCACAAATCTTCTCCGGATAACGCGGTTGCGAAACCCACCACCACGGTCACGATCGGAACAACAATGGAGACTAGAAGTTTCAATAACCTGATGTACTCGGGGTAGAACGCTGGGCCAATCAGGGAAAGAGTACGACCCGAGTATTTGGCCGACACCCGCATCGGATCGCCAAGCTCGCGAATGGCCAAACGCTCAGCTGTTTGTGGATCCTCACCCCGTGCGGTTCGCTGCAGCACTGACGTTTCAATCCCCTGTCGGAGTTTCACATTCACTTCTGCACGCTGGTCTGCAGGAATACCTTTGAGGACAGAAGCAAGGTAACGGTCGGTTAAGAATGTTGTCGTCGTCATGGTCACATCAATCTCCTCACAGCACCGTTGGCTGCTCATCAATAACGAGTGTGACACTCAGAGTGAGGGAATGCTTCCGTTGGACCACCTGTTGACCGGTCTGACAATCTCAACGACCAAGGGATCAGAGTTGAGATTGTCAGACCGTTTTGGCCTCTAAACTGTTATACGTGCATATATATGTACACACATATATATGCACGCATAAACGTGGGCTGACTAACTTGTCGGATTCATCCGACTTGGGTTTAGTTCACCCATTCGGTCACCATGAGGTTGGCCACTTTCTCTAGCGCTTTTTTCTGCGGTGAGGTGAGATTCACTGCGCTATCTGTTGAAGCTTGAGTCATGATGATGGCGTCATTTACCAGAGTAAAGATGCTCAGGGTGTCATTCAGATATTCAGGTTGATCCCCAACCGCGGCATTGTCTGAGTTCTGGTTGGTGAAGATGGATTGGACACCGGTCACTGTTACGGCCGGAATTTTCCCCGATGTGACGATGTTCCGGTAGGGGAACACCATGTCGTCTTCACTTGTCCAAGACCCTGAGTAGTCGCCATCACACTTCTTGATGTCTTTTGTGAGTGTTGCAAATGCTTTTTCGGCCGCGACATTGGTCCGGTATTCGTTGACGGTAATACTGAGTCTGAGATCGCCTTTGAGGGGCTCATAAAAACCAAAAGAGTTGCGAATTGACTTCGACAGTTCAACTTCAGGTCCGTTCTCAACTGCTTTTGTGCAAACGAAAGCACGGATTTTACCCGAATCCGCGACCTGCACGTTCATTCTTGGCTTGGATGCAAAGATTTTGGGCAACTGCTTAACGCTGACGTAGTGCGAGGCTGCATGCGCAAATGCTTCGCGGTCGTACGCCTGGGCCGCGGTTGCTGCTAGGCCAGAAGTTCCAAGAACGAGCGCGCCACTCAGGACACCGATAAAAATCCTTTTCATTGTTTTCC
>JAFMCP010000102.1 GCA_017857705.1 Candidatus Nanopelagicales bacterium | reverse complement strand
ACACCGTTGTGACAAGTGATGACGTTCAGTTATACAAAGTGGGATCCGGTGCAACAAATGTCACTGTTACCGAGGATGGAAGTATTTTTGCTAGTCCTGCCGTCGGCGGGTTCCCGGTCGAGGGCAACTTCGACCTTGCGTCATCAAAAATTGTGTTAGGTGAGGACCAAGGTTTAGTCGGATGGCCGGTTGAAGGCTACGCGCATCTCCTGATTTGCGACGATGGCACGAATACCGCGCTGCCCCTGCTCTTTTCGCAGTACCTCGTTCGCTTGGCGGGCCAAGGATCTCTGGAATCCTTTGGAGTAACTCCTATGCCGGAGCCGATTCGGGTGCAAACATTCACTCCGCTTCGGGTAACGGTCAACACGGAAGACGTTGACATGGAAATACCGGATGAAGCACCCCTTGAGGAAGCAATTGTCGACGAAGAAATTACCAATGATGAACTCCCGCAGGAAGCAGAGTCAGCTGTTGAAGGCCAGTAGAAACTCCGCTCACGCACTCAGCGGCAACATTTAGCCCTTCATGCCTTCACTTCTGCACTTTTCTGTACTGAATTGACGCGATGCTCTCGATCGCATTGGAAAGGTGATGGAACAAGTTCCCTCCCGGAAGTTGGGCGAGGTGGCCACGGTGATGTTGGAGGTGACGAGTGGACTCATGCCCCTGGGTCCGAGAGCGGCGTTCCTTCGCTTCGTGCCGAGTGAGGGCAAGACTCTGGATTCGCATTGGGCGGATGCGGTGACACCTTTGGCTATCTACGTTGCCAAGTCCCAGTCACAAGGTCAGCTAAGAAGTGATCTCCCCACGCGGTGGCTTATCGCTTCCTACATCGGTCTGCTGTTTGCTGCGTGGGATGAGATCGCAGAAGGGGAGTTAGGTTCCGCTCAGGCCGCACGTCTAATTGTTGACACGTGGTTGAGCGGTGTGATCAACACTGCAGCTACGGAATGAAGTACGTCAAGTTCGGCATGAGGAATCCTCGGCCCAGGTGCCCATAGGACATGTCACTGACTTGGTCACCGATACTGGGTCCGATTTTGGTTCCGGTATTTTCGATGGCCTTTCGAGCAATGGCCTTATAGACCGAAGCGAGACGCTTGTCCTCTGGCTCTCTCATGACGAGATTTCTCCAACCACTAATTCCCGCAGAGTTGAGACAATCAATTGTTGTCGAGCGTTCAGACTCGCTGCGGCCGGTGATCAAGAAAATGTCGAGGCCCCAACTTTGAAAATTCTTTAAGAGTTTTCGGGTTGCCTTTATTGGCGGTAACTGGCAGGTACTCTCAGCGATCTCGGACCGCTCAGGGTTGTAGCTAAAAGCAGGGGTGTTAGTTGATGCCACGTTGTAGCTCGAGAACAAAGTGTCATCAATGTCAAAAACTGCAGCGGCCTTGCAATTCCTAACCACCACAGGCTTCACCGAGCCACACGTCTCCTTGAGCCACATGCGGGTCCAGGAGGTCGCACTGTTCACCAGGTCTTTACGGTCTGAAGCCACGGAACCGTTCGAGTAGTAGGCCATCACTTGATCTTTTGCCTCGCTACCGATATTCCATGGCTCACTTGAGTTCAAAGTTGGCAAGTTCTGACCCGAACCAATAATGGTTTTGCCTGCTGAAATTTTGTTACCCGGATCGACAGTGACAACGGCCTGACTGACGAGTGGTTGAGAGATCAATGCGATCGATGCGAAAGAAATAATTATGACTTTTCGGGACCGCTTCATTTGATACTCACTTTCACTGGGTTCACTGGGTTCACTGGGTTCAATAAGCCCACTCCGCTGGCAAGATCAGGGGTGGTCAACGGAAATTATGCCCAATTACTGACTTTGACGTCACCGTGTTTCCACGGTTGTGCTCCAAAAACCCAGACGCTAAATTCATGTCCTGTAAAACTTTCACATTCCATTAGAGAAGACCATGTCAGTCCCTCGATACGCGAAAACCCTGGTTCTAGCTCTCATTGTGAGTGTGGGGCTGGCGGGTTTTGGAGCCCAAGCAACAGCAGCAAGTGAGTTCACCAAGAAAGTTAAGAAGACGGTCATCGTTTACACATCCCCGCAGAAGACATGGGATCGAACGGAGACTGACGGTGGCCCTGCAGGTGGATCGGCAGGGGACATCGTTTATTTCAGTGGTCAATATTTTCCAACATTGGCCGAAGCACGTTCCATGAAAGGTCCCAAGAAGCACTTCCTGCAAGTTATGACTCGAGTGTCAAATGGAACAATCATCGACGGTGAGAATTTTTGGTGGATGGAAAATTCTTCGTTCTTAGTCGGTGGTCGCATCGATTACCAAGGCAGTTTCAAGATGCCCAACACCCCCGGCAGTTCACCCGATGCACGTAAACACATTTTCACAATTGTCGGTGGAACCGGAGAATACTTCGGAGCCCGTGGAACGGTCATTCACACCAAAATTGGTGAAGGATTAGAGGCAATCTACAAAAGAGAGTTTCGTTTGGCCCCATAAAGTATTACCCACAGTGAAGCTCACAAACATTCGCATCGACATAAGTCAGGAGCATCGTATGAAACTAATACGATCATTTGGCGTGATTGCGGTAGTAGCAACAATGTCATTCGCATCGATCGCGCACGCTGCCCCGACCAATGAAACGGGTTTTATCAAGCCATATTCTGGAACGGCAAAATTCTTGAAATACGCACCCACCCAAGTAGTTGCACCGGCGGCGATTAACGCACCTCTGGGCCAAAAACGTGCGGATCGAATTGCTAAGGGCCTTGGTTTTAAAAAGAGCAAGGCTTTCTCGGCTCGCCAGTATCAGTTGTACATGGCTGGTCAGGGAATCGGTGGTGGCACCCCCGCTGCGGCCTTGGCTTCTGAAGTCACGGTTGCATGCGTGGACTACCTCACTAATTCGAAGGCGAATGTCATGACACGCACCATTAACGGTGTTGCAATTCCGATTGTCTTAGGCAGTTATGGACTGATCGTTGATAATGACGGAAATCTGGAGAGTCCCGCAAACACGACCTCCCCATGCCGTCAGATCAATGTGGTCCTCGAGCCCGTAGCGCTGTGCAAGTCATCTCCGCCACCAAATCCAACGGGACTTCCCTGCGGCTACATGGGGACATGGATGCGGGCCAACGGAGCGAAGGACACACTCGCTGAGTTGTATTCGTCAGCCTATGTTGGTGAGGCTGCCTTCGGCGCTAAGAGCCAAGGCTTATCCGGTGTCGCCCAGCTGGTCACCAACACGAAGAACAATGGTGGGTCCGCAACCGTGGGCATGTCCATGGTTCCATCAATCTGGATCGCCAATTTCTTGTTGATCTATGCGTTGAATCCGAAACTAGCTGCCGAAATGCCGGCAGCCTGGGCACCAATTCCCAGTGAAGTTGCCAACGCGATATCAACCTCGACAACAGGACAGGTCTCCTACGCGGATTTCCAGTCCTACTTTTCATAATCGAAAGAAGGAAACCAAATAATGCTGACTCAAGGTCGGATTAATAGACGTGGCTTCCTCGCGGCTCTGGGACTCACCGTTGGAGGTGCACTGGCATTGCGTTCAGCACCGAGTGCCGGTGCAAGTGTTTTTGAGGCAAAGGCTCGGGGAGTAAATGACTCGCGCTTTCGTCGCGGCAAATTTCGACGAGGGCAGGTGTGGAATTTTCCGGGGGGCACCTTGAAGGTTCAAGGTCGCCGAGGGATCCGCTCGCTGGACGGTGGTACGCGATTTGATCGGAACTCCTTCGAAGTCCTTTTCACTAAAGTGTCGGGCAAGCACCCCGGCCATGGCACCGTCACGATCACGGGCCCCGATGGCACTTCAATGCCCATGCACCTTGTGCAGATCGGTCCTAACCGCTACAGCGCAGTCATTAATCGCGAGCAGATCACCGAAGGAAAGTCATGACTCATTACATCGGTGACGTGTTCTTGTGGAAGAATTGGAATGGCTCTGGAATCCAAGATTGTGTGCAGTGCGATGGATCCTCATACAGTATTGAAGATTTCAGCGGGTTGTATTCCGTTTTGGGTTATCAGGGTTCCCTCACTGACGACTCCACGGCCACGACTTTCGCGGTACCCGACCTCACGTCTTCGGCACCAGCGGGACTTACTCCTTATATTGTCTATAACGGCACTTATCCGCCATCCCCGTACAACTTTCCTTACTACCGGGTGGTTAGTGGTCCATACGTCGGTGAGGTTGACTACACCACGGCCACCTACCCGGACTCTGGTTGGGCATTTTGTGACGGTTCACTTGTGAACACAAGTCAGAACACTGCTCTTTTCTCGGTTATCGGGAATTCATTCGGGGGCAACGGCACTAAAAACTTCGCCCTTCCCACCATTAAGGGAGCCGTCATCGCGATAGCCGGTTATTACCCGCAGCCAGGTTGAGTTCAGCAGGCACCTTCACATTCATAACAAAAAAATAGGAGAAAAATGAATACACGCAAGCGTTCACTGCGATCGATCCTCGTCGTGGCGGTGGCCACCCTGACCATGGCTACAGGGATTTCAACTGCAAACGCGGCGCCGAAGGCCAAGCCCAATGTTTTGGTGCTGTTTGTGGAGAACAAGGGTCTGGCGAGGGTAGATTCGAACGAGCAGGGAATTGATCATGGAGATTTGTTCCACCGTGAGCTTGCTATTGCCAAAAGAATCAATGGTCCGGTGATTGGTGTTTCATACTCGCAGGCTGAAGTGATTTCCCACCATGCTCCGACAAATGTTGATGTTCGACGAGTCCTCATTCAAAACGTTCTTCCCAAGGGAAAAATGTTTTTCCTGGGAGTAACCGAGATTGACCTCGGGAGCATTCCTGCCCCCGGTTGGACCGATATTTATGCCATTGTTGGTGGCACAGGAAGTTATGCGGGAGCTCGGGGAACCTTGAAATTGGAACTCTTAGCTGACGGAAAAACGTATAAATCTACAGCGACCTACACCCTCAACTAGTCCGGGGACTAAGCCCTAGCTGCCAAGGCAGCACCAAGCCGCGATAGTGCTGCGCTGCGTGCTGTCTTGGGAAGCCGGACGCGAA
>JAFMCP010000101.1 GCA_017857705.1 Candidatus Nanopelagicales bacterium | reverse complement strand
CGACTTCATCCTTGTAAGGGATGCACTCTAACCAACTGAGTTACTCGCCCGGAAAATGAGAGATTACATGAGAGCTTCACGACGATCCACATCGCTCCCTAGAAATGGGTTCAGTGCTCTGGCCGAGCATGTTAGGAGTTTGCAGACAAGATCTTCTGAATACTCGTTGGCTCGGCGAGTTGTTTTTGGTGACGAGTGTGTTTAGTTGTGATTTTTGTGCTCACCATTGGTTTCACTACGGGGAAAACCCTTTCAACAGGGGTACTCTGATCACGGTTTCAAGGACTTTGAAACCTACACATTCTGAAAGGTACGTCATGAAAATTGCACTAGCTGGAATTGCTCTACTTGGAGCAGCTTCCCTCGTTCTTGCAGGTTGTTCTAGTGATTCAACTGATGAAACAATGGTGGGTGGCATGGCTGAATGCACCGATGCAGCAATGGCTGAAGCGGTCAATGCGGATCCAGCTTTCGCCAATTACGTGGTTACCGACTACAAGTGCGACAGTGGTTGGGCGTATGCGTCGGCTGACCCAGCCGAAGGTGAAATGGGTGCTCCCGCCATGATGATTTTTCAGGCTGAAGGCCAGTTCTGGATCCCCAAAAATGCGGCAGACGTCTGTGGCACATACACCGATGGAACATTCCCAGCAGATGCTGTAATTCCTGAGGCGCTGTACGACCCGGCTTGCTTGGCGGGTTAATCGTTCTTTGATTCAGTCGAGGCAAAAATGTGGAGTCACCCGGCGGGTGGCTCCACATTTGTCATATCTGCTGGGTAACCTGTCAATATGCCCAATGTTTCTGCTGTCTGTGCAATCCTGAATCGTCACTTTCCACCTGAGACCGCTGATAGTTGGGACAGTGTTGGGTTGATCTGTGGTGATCCAACTGCCACCGTGACACGGGTGCTTTTCGCCCTTGATCCCACGATCGAAGTTATTCATGAGGCAATTGATGTCCAAGCGGATCTTGTGGTGACCCACCATCCGCTCTTCCTTACAGGTGTTCACGGTGTTGCTCGAGACACGTTGGGTGGTCGGGTGGTGCATGAAGCGATTTCGCACGGAATTGCACTGTTTAATGCGCACACCAATGCCGACCACGCGAACCCGGGTGTCTCTGACGCACTTGCCGCAGCCCTAGGTCTCGTTGAATGTTCACCCATTGAGCCAGGGGAGACCCCATTTACCGGAGCTGGCCGCATAGGACGGTTGCCTAAAACCCAGAGCTTGGCTCAGTTCGCTCAGCATGTTGCGGACTCGTTGCCGAAGACTGCAGGGGGGATCCGTGTTGCGGGAGATCCCAATAAGAGCATTGACATGGTGGCGGTTTGTGGGGGATCGGGGGACTTCCTATTGCCAATTGCGGCCACGTTAGCCGACGTTTATGTCACCTCAGACCTCAAACACCACCGAGTTCTTGACCACCCGCGAGATGAATGTGCGCTCATTGACGCTTCCCACTTCGCAACCGAATGGCCGTGGGTGCCTGTGGCGGCAGCATTGGTGCAGAGTGAACTGGGAGCGGCGGTGAGTACATTAGTGTCCACGGTGCGAAGCGACCCTTGGACCGCTCACCACTTCAGCACAGCCGAATAACTCAATCGAATAACTCAATTAAATAATTGAATAGCCGCCAGAACCGCACTACTAGGAGATTGCATTGAATATCGATCCGCAGATCCAAGTGCAACTCCTTGATATTCAGGGGAAGGACACTGAAGTCGCGCAGCTTGAGTACAAGCGAGCCACTCTGCCGGCCATTGAGGTGAAAAAGGAACTCCAGTCGAATTTTGAGCGTGCGCGTGACCAACACATTGCATCCGAGATGATCCTCAGCGATCTTCAACGGGAGGCGTTAAAAGCCGAAGGTGATGTGGAAGTAGTGCGGCAGCGGGTTGCAAAAGATCAGGAAATGCTGAATTCTGGTGCGATCAACGACCCGAAACAACTTTCCAATCTTCAACATGAACTGGAATCACTTGCCAAGCGCCAACTCGATTTAGAAGACGTTGAACTTGAAGTCATGGAACGGGTTGAAGGGGCGAAGGCTGCAGTGCAGGTGCTCGCCCAGCAAAAAATAGATTTCTCGGCTCAACTTGAAGTCGTTAGTACCGAACTTGACTCAGAGTTGGCTGCATTGACCGCTGATCTCACTGATGTGCACGCGGAGCGCGAAAGTCTGGCGGCAGTAATGCCCGCTGAATTCCTGTCACTCTATGAAAAAATCCGTAAAGGACACCAAGGGATGGGCGCAGCCAAACTGCACCGTGGCCAATGTGAAGGTTGTCGGCTCACAATCCCACCGCAGGAACTCAACGCCATTAAGGCAGCCTCACCTGATGCAGTTATTCAGTGCGAAGAATGTCGCTGCATCCTGATTAGAACCGCTGACTCAGGAATCTAATTCATGTCACGGGATTTAATCGTTGAAGCCGACGGCGGAAGTCGAGGCAACCCAGGCCCGGCTGCTTTTGGTTCACTTGTACGTGACGCAGTGACCGGGCAGGTTCTTGTTGAGCTAGCAGAATCGGTTGGGATTGCAACAAACAACGTAGCCGAATACGGGGGAGCGATCGCAGGATTGCAGGCCGCCGTTGAGATTGATCCTGATGCATGTGTTGAAGTTCGACTCGACTCCAAATTAGTTGTTGAACAAATGTCAGGGCGTTGGCAAATCAAGCACCCTGCTATGCGGGATTTGGCTAAGGTCGCCCGTGAGGTGATCCCGGCCGGCCAGGTTACCTACACCTGGGTGCCCAGAGACCAAAATGGCGCAGCCGATGCACTGGTAAACGAAGCCCTCGATCAATTTGACGGAACCACGCCGGTCCGAATTAGGCGTCAATTCACCACCGAGTTGAACGTTCTTGCCAGTCAAGATCTACTCGGTTCTGTTCAAGAGCTGCAAGCACGCGATATCGCGGAGGAAGCTCTTCGGGCCAAACCCAAGGTGTTAATTGGATGGGCTGACCTTGGTAAACCGGTCACAACACTTATGGCACGTCACGGCGCATCCACTTATTCCCTGGAGAAAAGATTCAGCGGTTCTGGGGGAGTCGATGTCCCTTTGGCGCCGATCGGAATTGAACAAGCAGAAGCACTCGCGCAGGAAGTAAAAATTCGCGGGAACGTCACCCACATTGTGTCTTCACCCATTTTGCGCACACTTCAGACTGCTCACATCGTTGCTGAAGCAACGGGACTTAGTGTTTCCGAGAATGCCGATTTTGCCGAGTGCTCATTTGGTGACTGGGATGGGCTTACTTTCGCCGACGTTCGTGAACGGTGGCCACGTGAACTTGATGAGTGGTTGGCTGATTCCAATGTGGCACCACCGGGCGGGGAATCACTTTCCCAGTGTCGTGATCGGGTGAACCGAGGCCGTGAGGCTGTTATAAAACAATTTCCGGCACAAACTATTTTGGTTGTTTCCCACGTTTTACCCATTAAGCTCATGACCGGTATCGCAACTGGTTCTCCGCTTGAGTCTACGTTCCGGATGGAACTGCCACCATGCTCGCTCACATCCCTTGTTTGGTTCCCAGACGGAAACTCCAGCATGTTTTCCTTCGCTGAAGCAAGTCATTTGCGTGAACTGCGAACTGACGGGGTTTAAACGGATTTCCTGTCTACAGTCGCAACCTTGTGAATGGACCGTAATCTCTGGTTTGTCGGTCTCCCGTGAACTACTTGGTGACGATCTGCAGAATTGGCAGACTCGGTGCTCCGAGATCTAGTTCTGCCTGAAAACCCAATTTCCTGAAGTACTCAGCCAACTGGCCCACCTTGGTGGGAGTTTTGCTCGAACTAAGACAGGCTGCCCGAACCAGGTCACCTTTCGTCGCCTTATTGAAATGGGTGACAGGTTTAAGGACCCCGTTCACGTTCGTCAAGACTTTTACACTCACGACCGGTTGTTCCATTTGTTTGGCTGGGGCTAACTTCTCGTAACTGCCGGACCTCATATCCAGGATTAACTCCCCATTTAATTGAGTGAGTGAATCGAGCAGTTCAGTTTTCCAGTATCCGACCAGTGACCCGATTTGGGGAATTATCGATGACCCACTCAGGCGATACGCAGGGATTGGATTTGTTGGAGCGACACAACCAAACAAGGCTGAGGAGATCAGGACGCTGGAATCAACTCTGGAACGTGCCTTTTCATTCATTGAGGAATACCCCAGGTGGTCATAGAGAACGCCCGTATAGATCTGCATTGCCGGAGCGCACGGTGCCGTGAATAAATCGGTATTGGTGGTGAGGAGGTCACGTTGCGCTGGGCCAAGACCAAGGACCTTGGCGGCGACATCCGGCTGTGTCGAACACAACTGGGCAAGGGACTCCATCAAATGCAGACGCTTATCAGTGAGGTGGGGGAAAACTAGTTTCTTTGGCGCGAACTTCGGCCCCTTGCTTGCCGGAGTTTTGCCTTCACTGGGTGGCAGGAGAAAGATCACTCGGGCAGCCTAGGGCAGCCTGATCGGGATTGGCATTCCCTCGACATTTGCCGAAACAGGTGTGGGCTGAGATGAGCAATGGCGAGTTCATGTATCACCGGCATTGGTGAAGGCGTAGCCTGTGACCTGAACGAGTCGGTCGGGTGATCGCGGCATGCAAGTGTCGAGGAAAGTCCGGACTTCACAGAGCAGGGTGGTGGGTAACACCCACCCGGAGTGATCCGCGGGACAGTGCCACAGAAAACAGACCGCCAAGGGAAACCTTGGTAAGGGTGAAACGGTGGTGTAAGAGACCACCAGTGGTGCAGGTGACTGCATCAGCTCGGTAAACCCCACCCGAAGCAAGGTCAAAAGGGTCAGCTTGCTGGCCCAAGCAAACGGGCTGCTCGCCTTATGTTTGCTGGTAGACCGCACGAGGCTGCTGGTAACAGCAGTCCCAGATGGATGATCACCGTTTGAGCGATCAAACACAGGATCCGGCTTATAGACCGGCTCGTTCACTTCCTCAAGGTCCCTGAAAAGGTCAAAAACAAGGTATTAGGGCACAATGACACCATGCCCAAGATCAGTGCTCCGAGCATTGCGGAAC
>JAFMCP010000100.1 GCA_017857705.1 Candidatus Nanopelagicales bacterium | reverse complement strand
CCCATTGGCCGCTCGGGCAATCTGCCGTAATGCCCGGCAAACAATACATGTGCCGAAACTTCCGGGTGCAGTTGGTTAGCCCGGATCCGGGATTAGTTAGATTGGGCCAACGGAAAGGAAGTCACTATGGCGGATAGCAGTTTTGACATTGTCTCAGAAGTTGACCACCAGGAGGCCGACAACGCACTCAATCAAGCGGCCAAGGAACTCTCCCAACGCTTCGATTTCAAAAACACTGATACAACTATCGAGTGGAAGGGTGAGACCGATATCGAACTCACCAGTAGCACCGAGGATCGAGTAGTCGCAGCCCTTGAAGTGTTTAAGGAAAAGATTATTAAACGGGGAATCAGTCTTAAGGCTTTCACAGCGGGTGAGCCTCGCGCGTCTGGCAAGTTGTACAAACTCAATGGATCATTCAATAACGGGATTAGCCAGGAGCACGCCAAAAAGTTGGCGAAACTGATCAGAGATGACGGCCCCAAGGGGGTTAAGACCCAAGTTCAAGGTGATGAATTGCGGGTAACAAGCAAGAACCGCGACGATTTACAGTCTGTGATCGCCTTGATTAATGGTGCCGACCTCGACTTCGCGGTGCAGTTTACGAACTACCGCTAGGTCCCAGTTCGACAATTCCTAAAAGCATGTCCTCGCGGTTGGTTGTAACAAGGGCTCGATGCTCATCCCACGCCAGTGCATCAAATGGGCACACGTCTATGCACACTCCGCAATACATGCACAATGAGTAATCGATCTCGAACGAATCGAGAACATTGACTTTCCGGGGTCGTCGGGCACCTTCTTCTGTGACGTCGATCGTGTGAGAATCCAAACTGATGCACCAGGCGGGGCACTCTCTGACACACAACATGCAGGAAGTGCATTTATCTTCAATCAGAGCGATGAAGGAATGTTTCATTGCTTGAGCCAATTTTCGGGAACCCCAGGTGGCAACTGACGGCGCCTTGATGCATTACCCACTTTGCGACCATCTTCTTTGATCTGCGGTTCGGCGCCCCCAGGCCATGGGGTCAACACTCGTGCCGCCAACACTGTCGTTTTGCGCAGTGGCGGCAGAGAAAGACTTTCATGCCGCAAAAGTGATTTGGTGCTCTCCCCGCTGGCGCTCCCCCCAATAAATTGAATGCCGAACATCTCAGCACATTCACGTTCATGCCATTGCGCTGCTGGCATGAGGTCGGTGATACTGGCCAATTCGTTGTGCACGTGAGTATAAAGAAAGTGGGAATCTGATAAATCCTCTTTGGCAAGATGAACTACTACCTCACACATTTGTTTACCCTCCACATTTTCGCGATCCACTCCGGTTAAGAAGTCAAAGAATGTGAAACCATCATTGCGCAATTGCCCTATTTTGCCTCGCCAATCTGCGGGATCGACCTGGAGCCATGTAAATGATTTGGTCATCTATGAGACCCGCTTTGACAAAAGTTCTTGTATCGCTTGGATGAATGCATCAGGTCTGGGCGGACATCCGGCGACATAGGCTGCCACTTCGACGAATTGGTCTATTCCTTTTGAGACCGGGGGCGAATCCCAATAAGGTCCACCACTCGTCGCGCACGCACCAAAAGACATTACTTTGGAGCCAGGATGAGCATGAATCAATTCGATGACACTGGGCACCAGTGCATCAGTCACCGTACCTGCGATGACGATCACGCTAGGGCCAGCGTCAGATTCAGGCACCTGAATTAACGCGCCGCTATTTAAAGCAGCCTGCACCTCCAATGTGCAGCAGGCTAACGAGGCGCTAACAACTTCCACACTTACACTGGGATCCGAAGTCAGGGCGTATCGCGTCACGGCCATGAGCCTATCCCGCACTGAGTCGCCGAGGATCCTGAGTAGTCTGAGCTTCCACACGCATTGAGTATCAGATCTTGTTGGGAATAGGGTGAAAAGGTGGCGGTCCGGGAGCGATCTGTTCATTCAACAGGTGTATTGCTCGGGGTCACCGGCTATCTGCTGTGGGGAATGTTCCCCCTTTACTTCGTGCTCTTGGACACCGTTGCGCCGATAGATGTAGTTGCGCACCGGGTTGTTTGGTCACTGATCGTTGTCGTACTCCTACTGTTATTTGGTAAGCAATGGCGTACGTTCACGGGTGCATTTGACCGGAGAAATGTCATAATTTTGGGCTTAGCGGCGATTTTTCTCTCCATAAATTGGTTGGTTTATGTGTACGCCGTTGACTCTAACCAAGTGGTGCAAGCATCACTCGGTTACTTCATTAACCCACTTATCTCCGTGGCGATGGGTGTCGTTATTTTGAAGGAGAATCTCCGAAAAACCCAATGGGTTGCGGTAGGGATCGCACTTGTCGCGGTTGTTGTTTTAACAATCGCTTCGGGTTCAGTGCCGTGGATTGCCCTAACCCTTGGACTTTCCTTTGGGACCTATGGGCTGTTGAAGAAATATGCAAATTTGCCATCACTACAAAGCCTCGGTATTGAAACGGTAGTTCTACTCCCACTTGCTGTGATAATCCTTGGAATTTCTGTGGCAAATGGATCTGAATCCTTCGCACTCGACGGACCTTCAATCACGTTCCTGTTAATCATGTTGGGTCCGATCACTGCACTTCCCTTGCTCGCATTTGGAGGTGCGTCAACACGCATTCCCCTTTCCACTCTGGGCGTATTGCAATACATCACTCCCATCATGCAATTCATTCTTGGCGTATTCATTTTCCAGGAAGCTATGAGCACTGGAAGTTGGATTGGATTTACCCTAGTTTGGATATCCCTCGTTATATTTACGCTAGATATGTACCGAAACTCCCGAACCCGAAACCACGAATTAAAAGAAACACTGCTTGAGCCTTAGATTGCAGGGGCCTTGGATTGCAAGGTCCTTAGCCGGTTCGAGAGACTACGTAGTCACAGAGGGCCATCAGAGTTTCTTTGGCCGTGATATCTGGCAAGGGCTTCAGGGTGCGTCGCGCTTCATCGGCCCAACGCAAAGCTTCAAGACGGGCCTCCTGCAAACTCTTGTGGCCGCGCAGGAGTTCAAGAGCCAGAGCATGTTCACCTGGTTCTGGCAGTGGTCTGGTCAACAACTCACGCAGTTGGGCGCTATCCGGGCTTAAGTCGGTGAGGGCAATCAAGCCCGCCAAAGTGGGAACTCCTTCACGTAGGTCAGTACCTGGAGTCTTACCAGACTGCTCCGAATCCGAAGTAATGTCCACAATGTCGTCCGCTAATTGAAAGGCAACGCCAATTTGTTCACCGAAGTTTGTCAGAATGTCAGTCGTGGCCTGATCGCAACCGCTGAGCATGGCTCCGAACCGGCCCGAAGTCGCAATAAGAGACCCCGTCTTTTCTGACAACACCGAGATGTGGTGCTTGACGGGATCTTCACCTTCATTTGGACCGACCGTTTCCTTGATTTGCCCGGTACAGAGCCGTTCAAATGTCTGCGCCTGAATGCGAACGGCCTCTGGTCCTAGGTCTGCCAAAATGTGTGAGGCACGAGCAAACAGGAAATCCCCCGTCAAGATCGCGACTGTGTTATCCCACCGGGCATTGGCACTGTCGGCCCCCCTGCGCATGGTCGCCTCATCCATCACGTCGTCGTGATAGAGAGTAGCTAGATGTGTGAGTTCAACAACCACCGCAGCCGGAATAACCCCGGGCATTTTGGGGTCGCCAAACTCGGCAGCAAGCAGTACCAGGAGTGGTCGAAAGCGTTTGCCACCAGCTACTACTAGGTGGCGTGAGGTCTCGGACACAAAGGGATATTCACTTCGGGTGGACTCGAGAAGCGCCTTCTCAACCTGCTTAAGTTCGGAACTGATGTGCTCCTCAAATACCGGATCGCTCGCCTCAAAAATCCGGTTCATGTGCTCACGGTACTACCTGAGGAAGATTCCGGCATTAGTCAAGAGATCGATCATCGGCTGCGGGATTATCCCCAGTACCAATGTCGCAGTTACGGTCGCCGCAACCGTGATGGTTGTAAAAATTGAGGGAACTGCAACCGAGGCCGTGTTCTCGTTTGTTGGCGAGAAGAACATGACCACGATCACACGAACATAGAAGAACGCCGCAATGATGCTGGCCACAACGGCGGCGATAACCAACCAGGTGTCACCCTCGGCAATTCCAGCCGCAAAAACACTGAACTTGATCACGAATCCACTTGTCAGGGGGATTCCTGCAAGAGAAAGCATGAAGATCGCCATAACGGCACCCAATACCGGGGACTTCTTGCCAAGCCCCGCCCATTTGGAGAGGTGGGTGGCCTCCCCCGATGAATCACGGACCATGGAAATAACAGCCAAGGTGCCGATCGTCACTAGGCCATAAGCAATCAAATAAAACATGACGGCCGAGATGCCCGATGGACTCGCAGCTACAACACCAACCAAGATGAAACCGCTTTGAGCGATCGCCGAATAGGCAAGCATGCGCTTGATGTCGCTTTGCGTGAGTGCGATCAATGAGCCAATGATCATGCTCAAGATTGAAACTGACCAAAGGATGATTTCCCAGTCCCACTGGATTCCCGAAAATGCCACGTAAAGCAGACGCATCATGGCGCCAAATGCAGCTACCTTGACCGTTGCTCCCATAAAGGCTGTGATGGGTGTTGGTGCACCCTGATACACATCCGGTGTCCATTGGTGGAATGGAACCGCGCCCACTTTGAAGAGCAACCCAACGAGCAGCATTGCCATGCCGATCACGATCAGAAGGGTTTCGCCAGCAGTTGAGGCGAGTGCGTCATTGATTTCGGGTAACGAGATTGAACCGGCAAAACCATAAACCAGACCCGCGCCGAAAATGAAGAATGCGGATGAGAATGCGCCAAGTACAAAATATTTTAATGCTGCTTCTTGTGAAAGAAGACGGCGGCGGCGAGCCATACCTACCAGGAGGTACAGCGGCAGTGACATTACTTCAAGGGCTACAAACATGAATAGCAAGTCGTTAGCAACAACAAATGCGAGCATCCCAAGTACGGCGAAGAGGAACAGTGTCCAAATTTCTGTTTGGAAGTAGCCGCGCGCAGAAAACTCTCGTTCATC
>JAFMCP010000099.1 GCA_017857705.1 Candidatus Nanopelagicales bacterium | reverse complement strand
TGGGCATTGATTTCATGGACACGAATCTGGAAGCGCCCGCCTCCAAACCGTCTGGACCCCAATGCTAGCAGTGAACCACGTCCCCGAGAACTTTGGCCATTAGCTTAGGCGCCCCGCAATATCAGTAACATCAATCGCGATTTGGGATAGATAATCCTCTAAACTTTCAAAAACTTCCTGCGGACGAATAAAATCTGCGAATTCCACACCTACTTGCGCTCCGTAAAGATCAAGATCAGTTCGATTCAAAACATACGCCTCCACTCGCTGGACGTTTCCCGCAAATTGCGGGTTGGTTCCGACCGAAATGGCAGCTGGAAGCCGGTCTCCTGCCACCCTGATATACCCAGAATAAACGCCATCGGCGGGAACAATTAGGCCCTCATCCCATTCCACATTCGCAGTTGGATAGCCCAATTCACGACCGCGTTGGTCCCCCTTTACGACAAGTCCACTCAGAATAAAATTTCTTCCCAGCAACTCCGCAGCCTCGGTAACTTGCCCCGTCAGCAGTAACTCGCGAATCCTTGTGGAGGAAATCGTGCCATTTGCTTCAACCAAATCGAATACCTTGACCGTGAAACCCAACTGATTTCCATCTTTTGCGAGCGTATTGACATCACCACTTATGTGTCGCCCATAGGTGAAATTTTTACCAACAATGATCGTCTGAGCATTGAGTCGATCTTTGAGGTAGTCCCGAGCAAACTCAAGTGGAGTTAAACTCGCGAATTCCGGAGTGAAGGGGACCACCGCAACGCGGTCAACGCCGCTGTGGATCAGCAATTGCGTGCGCTGTTCAACGTCACCAATCAGCTTCGGAACCTGACTGGGACTTACAACTTGATTCGGATGAGGGTCAAATGTGCAAATAGTCAGCGCAAGCCCAGATTCCTGAGCCAATCCCTTCGCCATCGAGATCAGCGCCTGATGGCCAAGGTGAACACCGTCAAAGATCCCGATACAGACCAATGACCCAGAAGCACTCACGACCGTAGATTACTCGGTGTTCGGACACCGCTTGGAAAGACCGCGATATATGCGCACTCGGAATTACGCTTTTCACTAAGGGCTGCCAGTTCACCTTCAGAGTCAATCAAAGCGATCACAGGTTGAGAGAAGTTTTCGGGCCAAGGGATCCGTTGCCCCATTCGCACGGCCACGGATTGTTCATTAGTTAACGTGAAGATCGGCCAAATCAATTTGGCAATCTCGGCGAGCGGAAGAACCTCTGCCCAAGGGTCACTGAGAGTCTCTAAGGCTTCCAGGTTGTAGCAGGACGCCGCATTGAAGGGGCCAATTGAAGTACGGCGCAAGGAGGTCAGGTGTCCACCTACTCCTAGAGATTCTCCCAAGTCGCGAGCGATGGCGCGAATATAGGTTCCCGAGGAAACCTTGGTGCAAACATCAACGTCCATGAATGCGCCTTGAGTAGCAATGTTGACTATGTCCAGTTGATGCACCGTGACCTTTCTCTCGGGAATCTCAACAAGTTCACCATCACGTACGCGGGTATATGCGCGTTGGCCATTCACTTTAATAGCGCTGACAGAACTTGGACGCTGCATGATCTCGCCTCGAAGTGTTGCAAGAACTTTTTCAATGGACTGAGCACTCACCCCACCTGAATCGACGACATCACTCAAGTTACCTTCGCGGTCGTCGGTTGAACTTGATGCGCCCAATCGGATTGTCCCGACATAGCTTTTATCCGCGAGACTCAAATGCCCAAGTAATCGCGTCCCCGCATTCACGCCTAAAATGAGCACACCCGTCGCCATCGGATCCAATGTTCCTGCATGACCAATTTTTCGAGTTGCAAAAATTCGGCGCGCACGAGCAACAACATCATGTGATGTCATACCTGCAGGCTTGTCGACAAGCAGAAAGCCAGCAGGCGCCTTAACTCCCTCGGCGCTCACTGCCATGAGTCGCTAAGCGCCTTCAGTTTCACGATACGGATTAACTTCACCAGCATATTTTGCATCCTTGGCCTGGGCATGTACCCGGGCATCAGCCTGCGCTGCATCCCGAAGTAACTGCTCCACGTGCGCTGCATTTTCCGGGATGGCATCGAGGATGAACTCCAGACTGGGCGTGAATTTGACACCGGTTCCCTTGCCAACTTCAGTACGCAGCATTCCCTTGCTCGAGGCTAACGCCGCGGCCGTTGAAACACGCTCTTCATCGGTACCAAGGACCGTGTAAAAAACGCTGGCGTCGCGCAAGTCAGCCGTGAGACGCACATCAGTAATCGTGATAAAGCCCAGTCGAGGGTCCTTAACCTTCGTATCCAAAGTCTGAGCAACAATGACCTTGATTCGATCCGCTAGTTTTCGTGCTCGCGCTTCACTACCCATAGTGATTCTCCTTGGACTACTTGCGCGGTTTCTCGCGCATTTCAAAGGTCTCGATAACGTCATCGACCTTGACATCCTGATAGGACCCAAGATTGATCCCACATTCGAAACCTTCACGAACCTCGGTTGCATCGTCCTTGAACCGTCGAAGGGTTGCAATCGAAAGATTGTCAGCGACAACGACGCCGTCACGTACCAATCTCGCTTTACTGTTGCGTCGCACAACTCCGCTTCGAACCAAGCAACCTGCAACGGTACCGAATTTCGATGACTTGAAAACATCACGCACTTCGGCCGTTCCAAGTTGGGCTTCTTCGAATTCAGGCTTGAGCATGCCCTTAAGCGCTGATTCAATTTCATCAATTGCCTGATAGATGATGCTATAGAAACGAACGTCAACGCCTTCGTGCGTTGCAAACTCCGCGACCTTGCCCTCAGGACGAACATTGAACCCAATGATGATGGCCTTTGATGCACTTGCCAAGGTCACGTCATTCTTTGTGATCGCACCGACACCTCGATGAATCACACGCAGCGAGACTTCATTGCCCACATCAATCTTGAGCAGGGCGTCCTCGAGAGCCTCAACCGAACCTGAAACGTCACCTTTGAGGATCAAAGTGAGTTCTGAAACTTCTCCACGCTCAATGGACTCCAAGAAGTCTTCCAGCGAGCGCTTGACCCGGTTCTTTGCAAGCATGGCATTTCGCTCGCGCGCCTGACGCGTTTGAGCAATTTGCCGGGCGATGCGGTCCTCACTGACCACCAAGAAGCTATCTCCAGCCCCTGGTACCGATGTCAGGCCAAGTACCTGAACAGGTGCTGAAGGACCCGCAATGTCAACCGTGTTTCCTTGATCGTCGAGCATCGCGCGAACACGACCGTAGGCATCGCCAGCCACAATGGAGTCGCCGGGACGCAGTGTTCCCCGCTGAACAAGCACCGTTGCAACTGGCCCACGGCCTCGATCCAAATGCGCTTCGATTGCCACACCTTGGGCGTCTTGATGTGGATTGGCTCGCAGGTCAAGCGCTGCATCTGCTGTCAAAAGCACGGCCTCAAGGAGTTCATCAATTCCCAAATTGTTTTTAGCGGAAACATCAACAAACATTGTGTCGCCACCAAAATCTTCCGCAACCAATCCGTACTCGGTGAGTTGGCTACGAACCTTTGTTGGATCGGCACCTTCTTTGTCTATCTTGTTGACGGCAACAACAATCGGCACACCCGCAGCCTGAGCGTGGTTGAGGGCCTCAATAGTTTGAGGTTTGACGCCATCATCCGCTGCCACTACCAAGATGGCAATGTCTGTGACTTCGGCGCCACGTGCACGCATGGCCGTGAATGCTTCATGGCCTGGCGTGTCAATAAATGTGATGGGTCTCTCACCTGTCGGCGATTGCGCAATCACTTGGTAGGCACCGATGTGCTGGGTGATGCCACCTGCTTCACCCAAAACCACATTTGTCTTTCGGATTGCATCAAGGAGCCGGGTCTTACCGTGATCAACGTGACCCATGACGGTGACAACGGGTGGCCGTGCCTCAAGGTCCGCATTTTCACCCTCGTCTTCACCGAATTCGAGGTCAAATGTTTCCAAAAGTTCTCGGTCTTCGTCTTCGGGTGAAACAATTTGGATCACGAAGTTCAGCTCAGTACCCAACAACTGCAATGTGTCGTCGTCGATTGACTGGGTTGCGGTCACCATCTCGCCAAGTCCAATCAGAACCTTGACCAGATCGGCAGGTGAGGCGTCAATCTTTTCAGCGAAGTCAGTCAAACTTGCGCCACGCGGAAGTCGAACACTGTCCCCATTTCCTCGCGGCAGGCGTACTCCACCCATCGAAGGTGCTTCCATGTTGTCAAACTCTTGACGCTTGGCTCGCTTAGATTTGCGACCGCGTGAAGGACGACCTCCTGGCCTTCCGAATGCACCAGCGGTGGTTCCTCGTGCACCGGGGCGACCGCCACCGGGACGACCGCCACCGGGACCACCGGGGCCACCAGGGCTACTAGGACTCCCTGCTCCACCGGGACCACCGGGACCACCGGGACCGCTAGGTCGCGCTGGGCGATTTGTGAAGCTACCTGGTCTACCGGCACCGCCGGGACCGCCAGGACCACCAGGTCGACCTGTGCCACCGGGACTACTCGGACGTTGCGGTGCGCGGGCAGCGGGCATCATGCCCGGGTTGGGACGGGGCGCGCCTGCTACCCCACCCGGGCGAGGTGCAACTGGGCGGTCAGTAACCGGTGAACCAAATGGATTATTACCCGGACGCGGAGCTGGCTTGGGCATGCCGGAAGTTCCACCGAATGGATTATTTCCTGGGCGAGGGCCCGATGGCTTGGGATGCGGTGGTGAAGGTGGGGTCGCTGATGGCACCTCTACCGCAGAATCAGAAACACCCGATTTTACACCGGATTCAAGAGTGGCCTCTGATGCTATTGACGGAGCTGTTTTTGCTGCGGGTTTAGCATCAACTGTGTCAGTGGGAACTGCGGGAGGCGCCAATGTTTCGGGAACTTCGCCGGGAACTGCTGCCTTCTTGACGGCCTTTTTGGCAACCTTCTTCGCGGGCTTCTGCTCACCCTCAGGGACGGCAGGAAGAGCCTCTTTGAGCCTTCTCGCTACAGGGGCCTCAATCGTAGATGAGGCAGAACGAACGAACTCGCCCATGTCTTGCAGCTTGGCGAGAACAGTCTTGCTGTCCATTCCCAGCTCTTTAGCGAGTTCATATACCCGGACTTTTGACACAACTCTCCTGTCTTGGCCC
>JAFMCP010000098.1 GCA_017857705.1 Candidatus Nanopelagicales bacterium | reverse complement strand
ATCAGTTTTACGTGATGGCTACCAATGCTGGGGTCGACTACGAAAATGTCCGGCATGCAATTACCCACAATTACCCTCGCGCCAAAGACCTCCCCAGGGCAGGTTTCGCTGCTGGCCCATGCCTACTCAAAGACACCATGCAATTAGCGGCTTTTAGTAACAACGCCTTTCACCTCGGTCACAGCGCGATGTTGGTCAATGAAGGCTTGCCGCTGTTCCTCGTTGAACAAATTGAAAAAGAGCACGATCTCTCAACACTGACCGTCGGAATTCTTGGGATGGCGTTTAAGGGTGACTCTGATGACCCTCGTTCGAGTTTGAGTTACAAGCTCCGCCGAATCTTGCGATTCCGCGCCCAAGAAGTCCTTTGCTCGGACCCCCACATGTTTAACGATCCGAGTTTTGTTACCCAAGAGGAACTTCTCGAGAAGTGTGACGTTGTGGTGATTGGTGCTCCCCACTCTGCCTACAAAACACTCACTACGACCAAACCGATGTTTGATATTTGGAAAATTGCTGGCACCGCCTGATGCACGTGACACCGGCAGTGAGCATCGTTATCCCCGCCTATAACGAGTCCGAATCAATTCAATCCTCGATTGCGCGGATCGCGCGAAATGTCAGTCTGCCATTTGAAGTGATCGTGGTTGTTGACTCAGCAGAAGACACTACGATCCCGGTGATCCAAGAAATCAAAAAAGAGATTCCTCAGGTTCGGGTCGAAATCCAAGACTCCCGCGGGCCGGCTGAGGCAATTAAGTTTGGTTTCAGCAAAGCAATCGCACCAGTAGTCATTGTGACCATGGCTGACGGATCCGACGACCCAGCATCAATTGACACCCTCGTGGAACTTGTTGATCGCGGTTGCGTAATTGCTGCCGCCTCTCGCTACATGCCCGGTGGCCAACAGATCGGTGGGCCACGGTTTAAAGGCTTCCTTTCACGCTCGGCAGGTAAATCTCTCAAGATTTTCGCTGGGGTTACTACTTCTGATGCAACAAATTCTTATAAGGCCTACAGCCGCTCATTCGTCGAGGAAGTGGGCATTGAAAGTGATGCCGGCTTTGAAATCGCCCTTGAACTCGTGGCTAAGGCCCGCAGGCTACGTCGCCCGATCGCGGAAGTGCCCACAATCTGGTTAGATCGAGATGCTGGTGAGTCACGTTTTATGTTAAAAAAATGGATCCCCAAATATTTAAAGTGGTACCGGTTCGCCTACGGACCTGAATTAACCGTCGATCAATTGAAGTCAAAGCAGGAAGAAGGAAAATAGTGAAGGTTCTCGTCACCGGTAGTGCTGGCTTTATTGGCGGTTACATTGTCCAAGAGCTGCTCGATCAAGGAATGGAAGTTGTCGGGGTTGACAACTTTTCCAAGTACGGTGAAGTGACCCGCTCATTTGACGCCAGCGCAAATTATCACTTCGTGCGTGGTGACGTTGAGGAGACCAAACTCATGATTGACCTGATGTCTGACGTTGATCACGTTATTGCTGGCGCGGCTCTCATTGGGGGAATCTCCTACTTCCACACGTACGCCTATGACCTGCTGGCCCAGAACGAACGAATTATTGCTTCAACCTGTGACGCGGCAATCCAGACAATCAAAAACGAGGGGCCTTTGAAAAAAGTCACCTACCTTTCGAGTTCCATGGTTTTTGAGTCAACCGACCGTTGGCCGTCAAAAGAGGGCGACGAACTAATTGTTCCCCCACCGCTATCAAGCTACGGTTTCCAAAAGCTCGCAGTTGAGTACTTTGCCCGCGCAGCCTGGGATCAATACAAAGTCCCTTTCACCATTTGTCGCCCATTTAACTGTGTGGGAATTGGTGAACGTAAGGCATTGGGTGACATTGAAGTAATGTCGGGCAACATTGAACTGGCCATGAGTCACGTGGTACCTGATCTTGTTCAGAAGATCGTTAAGGGCCAGGACCCGCTGCACCTTCTGGGTGACGGGCAACAAGTGCGCCACTACACCTACGGCGGTGACTTGGCCAAGGGGATTGTGGCGGCAATGCTCTCCCCTGAGGCAATCAATAACGACTTCAACCTTTCTACCGCGCAGTCCCACACTGTACTCGAACTTGCTGAAGTGATTTGGAACAAGGTCAAGCCTGGTGTTGCCTTCAATTACACCTGCGACACCCCGTTCGAGCATGATGTGCAGAAGCGAATTCCTGATGTAACGAAGGCAAAAGAAGTCTTGGGCTTTGAAGCCACGACAACCCTTGACGTCATGCTCGACGAAGTAATCCCCTGGATTGAAGAGGCTATTAAGCAGGGGAATATTTAATTCACCGCTGGTGTGTGAATCCGTCGCTGATTTCACTGCCTCGAGGGGTCAAACCTTCTGAAGGCATTCCAGAGCAAACGGGGAAGTTCTCCCAACACTGATCTGTTCCTTGCGGGATGAGTAGATCAATAGTTGAGTTCAACGGGACCGTTTCAATCTGAATGTCTGGCAGGTCGACGGCGAGGCGCGGCCACACAACAAAGGCCGCTAAAACTACGGCCGCCATCAGTTCTATCGATATCGCAAGAATCGCAAGACGACTCAATGTCGCAGACAGCTTTCCCTGGGTTCCCAGACTTTGCCACGCCCATGCCAGCGGCAAGATTCCCAACAGCAACAGTGGCGCCCAGACATAGCGCACATGGGGTGCGCCCGCAAAAAACCAAGTGGCCAGAAACAGTAGCTGTGGAATTAACAGTGCCATCAATGATCGAGGGCGCCAAAATCTTCGAGAAATTAACAGCAGCACCAATGCAGCCACGAGAGCAACGAGAATCGCGATAAAGACCCAACTGGTCAGATTTGCACCTAACCAAGGTCTGATCCACCCCCAACCGTCACCAGCCTGCTGGTAGGCCGGTGTTGGCGACCTTGCCCACAACTTGGTTGCAGTAATCAGTGCTGCTGGATCAGGGGCGATCCAGTCCACATTGAAGGAAACGGTCTTGTAGGGATACATGACCCAGCCACTCAGTATGTAGTCTCGAGCAATCATTACGACAAAAATGGCGAATGCAATGGCAATTCCGATCCAATACAACAGACGTTCCCTGCCACTACCTCTGCGATAAACAGCCCATAACAATGTCCCAGCGGTGAAGGCGAAAAGGAACCAGTAATGCTGTCGCATGCTCGAGGCAATACTGAGCGCCAGCAAGGCAATCGTGATGTCTGCGGATTGAGCCCGCCGCGCGGTGAGGGAGTCAGCAAGCGCCGCAACGCTAATGAAAATAAGAATTGCAACTGGAGTGTCAAATGTTGGGCTCGTTACCCAGTAGTCAACCATCCAGACCATGGGTGCCACAAAAATTGTCAGTGAAGCGAGCAGAATTTTTGTACCTACTGACTTTCTTCGGTCACTGGTAAGTCTCAATGCAATGTCAATAAACAAAATGAAGAAAAACACGCTATTGACAACTCGATAGGACTCAAAGCCCATGGGTCCATTGGACATCCAGGCTGCAATGGTGGTGAGGGAGTTCGAGAATCCATAGCTGTGATAAAGATTTGTCAGACCAGGGATAGTTTGGTAATCAGCCGCGTACCAAATAGCCGGGATGTGGTACAAACCCGAATCGTAATTTGTTGGGGCTCGGCTAGAGGCAATCAGCATCCAGCCCAGCACTACAGCTATAACAACAATAAGGAGCAAGCTGATTCCCCGTAACGGTTTCCAGCCCGAGCTCAGCGCCACCAAGACAGTCCGCGAGCGGATCAACACCGTCGCAAGAACTGCCAAAGCAACAACAGCCATCACGATTGCTACCGCACCCAGTGACCGCAACGGAATGAAAAGATTCGTCACGACAGTGATCACAATGAGAACTGCTATTCCGTACCACAGGGATACGCGAATCATTGCTGGGCTGAAGCCTTTGACCTGCCACAGCGCAATTGGTGCTCCAAGTAAAAATACACACGTGACTGCGAGCAGCACTGTCATGAATTCCATGAGCAACATCACTCCCGCTCAGGGGATGTCGGTGTTTCACGAGAAGATCTCGCAATCGCATACAGCGAGATCACTCCGAGCAAAAGCAATAAGGGGTCGATCTCAGCCCGAAAGCGCATATTTTCAGCGTACTCAGCCAACGTACTTGCAGTTGCATGGAAGACCACAATTCCCAGAGCTCCCCAATACACAGTATTGCGACGAAGGAAAGAGTTACGAACAAAAATCGCCTGACCAATTCCCAGAAGGCTTAACACCACTAGGGCGGGAGCGAACACGATGCTCAATAGTCCGGTGATCGAACCCAGTGGCAGAACGGATCTAGTCTGATCGAGCCAAGGGAATTCATCAGATGGATCGAGATAGATACCGATCCCTGATCCCCGAGGGCCGGTGTCGGTGGTGATCGCCATTCGTACAAGTTGCATTGGATCTTTTTTCACGATGATCGTCATCAACCGAGTCCACTCACCCGATGCCGCCAAGGCTAAACGGGAGTTGTAGTTCAACTCGCCACTTTCGCGGTAGTCCTGATCCCACGCGGGAATACCCCGCTGCGCTGAAACCACCAAAGACTGACAGCCGGGCAGTTGCACCAGTCCGCCTGGATCCCACACGTTCAATGTTTGGGTTTCGTAGGCCACCAACAATGAGGACAGGCACGGATCCGCGGATATCTCCGTTCGCGCTGAATCCGTCACGCTCAGTTGGCCGGAGGTGAGCAAAGCTTTGGCAACGTTTTGGCCGCTCCAGGAACTCATGGCTGGCATTTGGTAATTCGCCCAGTAGTACCCCTGGGCTAACAAACTCAACACCAGAACAACAAACACCGGCAGAGCACTGAGCACTAATTGGCGACCGGAGCTCGCCCGAACCAGCAATACAAATAGGAAGACGCACCACGCAAGCACGAACACCCACACAAAAGTCGAACGCATAAATTGCAATCCCAGTACTGCACAGGCGCTGACTGCCGCACCAAGAAGAGGTTGGGTACGCATGCGAGCCAATCCCCATACCGCCGCTATTGCAAGAAATGAAATGAGTGTCACGTTGTAGGGCCAGAAAGTGTAGAGCACCGTTCCCGGCAGTAGCGCCAACACAACGCAAGCACCCACTGTCCAGACTCGCGGCAACCCAACCCGCACCAGCGTGGCCCCGAGTAGAGCTATCGCCCCGGCTCCCG
>JAFMCP010000097.1 GCA_017857705.1 Candidatus Nanopelagicales bacterium | reverse complement strand
AGAACAGGGCGAGGTTCGGACAATATTGATGCTTGGATTTTTTGTAATGGTGCAATTAATGCGAAAATGAAAGCGGCAATAAGGGCTAGTGAACCAATAACCCCAAGCCAGTTCAATCCTAAATGACGTACGCGGAACCATCGCAAGGTAATCAGCATTGCGAAGGCGAATGCACCCATAGATGTGATGACTACCGGCAAAAATGGCCATGTGATGTTAATTGCTGATTCGAGCAATGATTGGAAGATCAATCCTGTGAATACTCCAGCGAGAAGAATACTGCCCACTATTCGTCTGAAGTGATGTGGTTGAGCAAGTTTTACCCCACGAATGAAATAGAGCGATGCTAGGGTAACAGCGGGAATGACCCAGATAGCTGCTGATTCCAAAAACCATTGCTCCGTCCCACTTTCGCTTCTAAGAATTGGGGCGGCGGCCATCGAAATCAATGCAGCGCCGAGTGCGAGCCATGTGATGTTCCAAGAGCGAGTTTTCTTGTTCGTGACCGCGAAGCCGAGCCCAATCCATCTCAATCCCCGAGCGAGGATTGTCACTGCTGTGGCCACGAAAAGCCCGTAAGCGCCATTCCAGTCTCGGATGTTGAACAGGTTGACGCTGGTCCCGAGTGAACCAGAACTTGGTTGTCCTGACTCATAAAGAAAATAAACTACGGCAATTGGTATGAAGGTTATGAGGAAAAGAAAAAAATAGCGTTTTGGAAATCTTCGGTACATAAGGAATCGTGCCAAAAATAGTGTGCCAACACCTGCAACGATGACGATCCCATGACTCACTTTGCTCCCCATTGCAGCCGCACTGAATAGGATCACAAAAGGGGTCGATACCCACCAATTGTTTTCGGACCAAAAGTTCGTAGAGATGATCAATATAGCGATAAGCCAGACCGCGCCGAGGGTATGAGAACCGGATCCCAAAGAGACAGCATCACCCGTGTAGTAGTCAAAATTCATAGGGACAAGGAGAGCCAGTGCTGCAATTGATGGAATCCAAAAATTTCTAAAGTAGAAAGATGCGAGGACTCCAACAAGCACGGCCAATAAAACTGCGCTAAGCATGGGCGTTATTCGAGCTAGAACTATGAGGGGACCAGCGTCTAGTTGATCCGAAAACCAACTTGACCATGCATATGCAAACCAGTGATATCTAACAGATTGTCCTAGTTGCAAACCCGATTCACCTGGACCAAATCTAGAAATCGCATTTCCCATAGCCTCAAAGAGATACAGATCTGGATATATGCGGTCAAAAGGAACTTGATCCAATGTGGGGGCTTGATAAAAATCAATGATTCGTGAAATCATAAAAAGCGGAAGTGAAATTGCGACAGCTGTTAGAACGGATCCGCTTGTTTGAATTTCTAAGCTGTGATTGCGCATTCGAAGGGCAACAAAAAACGCTAGGATCAACTCCAATGCGAACACAAAGAACCATTGAATTTGCCCGAAACCGATCGAAGTCCAAGCAATATTGGCGAGAAGTTGAAATGCTATTGAGATAATAGTTCCTACAGCAAGTATCTCAATAAATGATGGTTTTGATGCGCTGTGGCTGCTGCGAAGGATCGCCCAGATGAAGGCGAATGGCAAGGCATTTAACACCAGTAGTGCAGCTGATTGAGCTGCAAGTTGCATGGGAACTCCTGCGACAAAGAAGATCGTGAGGAGTGCAAAAGCGCTTAAGAGTGACGTCGTTAGAAACCGAAGAAACAGAGCCCTTCGGACACTTGATTTAGAATCCAGGTAATCATCAACACCATGCGGATTAATGATCTTTGATGCGTCAGGCACGTTAGACATGGAAAAACATTTCATGAATTTTGGAATCTAATGAGTTTACCTGGAATCCAAATAACTCAAACATCGAATTCGACGCGATGGGGAGATCCGGAAGCCGGAGACTCAAGTCCGTACCTCTGTCTGAAAAAATCGGAGCACCCCTTCGCGGAATTTGCTTAACTATCTGAATCACGGCGTCTCACTAAATATTTTAACCTTGCTGAGGATTACACGGTCGTTAGATGGAGTGCGATGCAACGTGCGAAGAACAGTCCATTCGCTTACCCCTGAAGGGACCACACAGAATGGCCAATTCATGCGCTCCACCCGAAATTTGCTTCATGCATCAGGATCCCCAACATTAGGGTTCCAGCGGTGGGAATCGATTAAGTAAAACGCCAAGAGATTCAAGGCCAACCACTTGACGGTCGTCGTCCAACAGGATTAGATCCCGCCCTTGAATTTCGGGATTGAGTGCACTGAACTGGGGGTGAACTTCACTCCACATAGTGCGATTCTGCAGCCACTCGTCCAGTTCCCATTTGACTATGGGAGCAGCGAGTGTCTCGACTCCGGCCACTCCGGCCAGGAGTCTTGTGCAGGTGTAAATGAGTTGTCCTTGTGGCAATCCAGTGGGAGTGGTTGCCCCCCGGGGAAGAAATACGCAACCAATGGGATTGCTGGAAAGTGCTTGATCACCCGTGTTGCGCACCTCGGCTGGGTACCAGTACGGGGATCCGGTTATTCCGGGCCAGTTCGCGGGTTTTAGTTGAAGAAATGCACGAGGGAAAAGTGTGTCCAATGTCAACATGATGATGATCAGCGCCGCGGCACCTACCCCGAGACCATTTATCTTGGCCGAACCTCTGTGGAAAGTCATGAGGGCGAAGGGAAGGCAACACACCAAGATTGGAAGGAAAACCGCAAAACTAACTTTGAGGGAACCGTAGTTCGGTCCGTCACCCACAGCCCAGAAATCTGCAAAGGCAATTGCGAGGGCGTAGCCACCAGCTAGAACAATCGGAATGAATGGAATTACCCGACCGCGGGAGAAAGAATTTTTTCCCACGCGTACCCAGATAAGCCCCAGGACCGACACCAGTGTGAGAACCAACAGCACCGTTGTGATCTGTTCGGTGCCTCCTGGGTCGTCAAAGAGTGGCAGTGTTGGTGCACTTATTGAGCGAACCGCAGTAGAGATTCCACCAGCGAAGCCAGATATGGATGGAGCACCATCCGGGGCCGCACTCACACCGTCAACACCGAGGGAATAACGCAAGGCGCTATTGAGAAATTGGATTGTTAACACGCCAAGTACCAGACTCAGGACAAAGCCAATTGCAGAGTCTTTTCGAGCCCCGCGGGAATCTGTGAAGAAACCTCGCCCAAAATAAATCAAGGCTCCGAGCAAAATGACGAGGGAAAGTCCAGCGAGTGGGAACCACACCAACGAGGTGGCAATCACGCCCAAGGTGGTGAACAAACGAGCAGGGAAGCGAGAAATGGGGGCTAAGAATGCACCCATCCATAAGGTTATGGCAATGATCGTAAATTGAAGTGTGATGTGACCGTAGGTCAACAAAACTGCATTGCTCGCGCTGATAATGGCAATACTGAGTAGCGAGTAAAGCTTGGGAAGTTGCGCCCCACCCGCTATTTTTTGATACGTTTTTTCGACAATAGGTGCAAGAGCAAAGGGTGCAATAACGACAAAAAATACTTGTGTGAAAATCACTGACCCTGCCGAGACTGCTACTTCATTGACCGAGCCGTATAGTAGAAATGAAACAGCACCGATCAAGATCCCAGCAAATGACATGATGAGCAGTAGCGGGCCACCAACATTTGCCCAAGTATCAATCACACTCGCGTTGGCAAGTTGTGAAGTTGCATTGAGCCATTTGGCATTGTCTTCGGCCGCGACTTTTTGAAGAAAAAATCCGACTGAACTAAGTGGTGTCAATTCCCCTGGAGCGAGCAGTCTGGACGTGAAGAAAGCCAGGGCAATCAGTGCCGAAGCCCCGATCAGAATTGTGTTACTCGCCCTGCTCCACAAGGCAAGATGCCCGGCGGCTCGGCCGTAGTAGAAGGAGAGCAGTACCAACAACAGCCCCGTGGCCAGAAGCCACCATTGGGTTAAACCTAATGTGACCTCGAGCGAGTGGGAGCTGAGAAACTGCAGTATCGCCCCTGAGACCGTGAGCGTGAATAATGTCAAAATCGCAAACCGAGCCATGGAGCGACTGGCAATAATTGAGACCGCAAGCAGGCCAATCAAGCCAATGCTAGAGAGCAGGTTGCTCACAAGTCGCGCCTTCCCAACCAATTCAATGGACGTTATTTCCTGAAAGCGTACCCGTAGCGGCTGCTCCGCTACAGTTCCCATGTGGATACCGAGGTGTTAATTGTCATTCCTACCCTTGGTCAGCGAGTCGACTATCTGAGGCAGACCCTCGAGTCCATTAGGAACCAGCAAGTTGAAGCGGATATCACGGTTGTGACCCCAGTGAGTGCAACAGCAGCCAGAGCGTTAGCCCATGAGTACGCCGCCGAGGTGATTGATGACCCTGGCTCACTACCCGCCGCAATCAATCTTGGGGTTGCCCAAGCTGGTATGCAGTACCGTTATGTGAATTGGTTGGGTGATGACGACCTCCTCACAGATCAGTCCCTTGAATACACAGTCGGAGCGCTCAGGGTCAATCCACGTTCGGTGGTCGCCTATGGATACTGCCGGTATATCGACCCCCAGGGGAAGGAACTCTGGGTGAGCCAAGCCGGCAAGTGGGCTGACCGCATTCTCGCCTGGGGACCGGACTTGATCCCGCAGCCCGGAATGTTGATTCGTAAGGAGGCATGGGACTTGGTGGGCGGCGTGGATGAAAGCCTGAGTCACGCATTTGATCTTGATCTCTTACTCAAGTTGAAGAATCAAGGTGAATTCACACCTGTCAACCAGGTTGTCTCATGTTTTCGGTGGCACCCCGAATCACTCACGGTGAGTGATCGCAGTAAGTCCCTGAATGAGAGTGAAGAGATTAAACGCCGTTACTTATCTCCAAGGCAGGACAAACTCAAATGGCTTTGGGAACAACCGGTGAGGGTAGCCACCAGATTCGCTGCCCAACGACTGAATAAACGCGCTTATCGGCTCAGTGCCGCAAAAACTTCTGGGTGATTGTGTTTCATGGTGTTCCAATACTCATCTTGGTAATCGTCCAACGGCACTGTTGCAAGGAATGGAACATGACCAAAAAGGGTCTGGGCGTATTCAAACTGCAGCATGAGACGGTGATCTCGTTGCAGAGAGATTCCTTTGTGTAACCCGCGAGTGTCCTCGAGCAGGATCGAACCGGCAGGCGCCACCATG